>JAZRFY010000030.1:0-205175 GCA_045643885.1 Eubacteriales bacterium
ACTTGGGCAAATATTGTTATTTATTCTATCTTGTGTATATTCTATATTTGAGACATGTTGAGCACGTGATATATCTTGAGAAATTGACATGAAATCATTGTATATTATATCAAGATCCTTTTCAGAATAATAAGTTCCATCATAATAATTTTTCATATAAGATTTTAATTCTCTTAAATTTACTACGTATGGTATATCAATTCTATCAGCATTATTTTGAACCATAACAATTATAGAATGAATCTTATACTTTTCTCTAAGCAATTTGTTCAAATGATAAATATGATTGCGATTTTGTTTAATTGGATTAAGAAAAGTATGTTTTTTATTATATAATACTTGAGTCCACATTTGCTGTGACTCACTTCCGAAAATCCATCCTGAATAATTCTTTGTTTCGATACAAAATATACCATTTTGACGTATTTCTATATGATCTATTTGGTGACTTTTTCCTTTGTCATCAATAATGGTCAAGTCATTGATTTGTCTATGAATTACATTATCAAAAAAATCAATGCTTAAACGCCTGGATACTTTTATTTCACCTATATCTCCTTTTAAGTTATTAATTTCTTCTTTAAAAACTGTTTTTATAACTTTCTTAAACAAATTCATATATTACTCCTAGAAAAGATATATGTTTGCTATTATTACTCTTTTGTCGCCTTTTTCCAACAAGCGTGGCACATTGCAACGTAGGAATCGTTGCCTCCGATGAGAATCTGCCCACCGTGAGTAACAACCTTACCGTTACTGTCGATTCTTGCGTTAACTACTGCCTTTTTACCACAGGTGCATATCGTCTTAATCTCAGAAATTGAGTCTGCAATCTCGAAAAGTCTATGGCTTCCTTCAAAAGTATGAGTGAGGAAGTCGGTACGAAGTCCAAAGCAAAGAACGGGGATCTCAAGCTCGTCAACGATCCTGCGAAGCTGGTCAATTTGCTCTGCTTTGAAAAACTGGCACTCGTCCGCAATGATTGCATGGGTACTTACATGGCTCTTGAATTCTTCGAAAATATCCATTTCAGGAGTGATTATCTGCGCTCTTTGCTCAAGTCCGATTCTTGAACGGATGACATCGGCCCCGTCGCGATCGTCAACTGATGGCTTGATGAGCCATACTCTCATGCCTCTTTCCTCGTAATTGAATTTAGTGATAAGGGCATTAGCGGTTTTTGAGGAGCCCATTGCTCCATATTTAAAATATAATTTTGCCATAATCAGTTCCTTTCTGCATAAGTAGCGTTAACGATCAATTTTTCTACAATCTCAACCACCTTATGAAGTGACTGTACGGAGAGGAATTCAAATCGGGAATGGAAGTTTTCACCGCCCGTGCAAATGTTGGGACAGGGCAAGCCCATAAAGGAAAGACGAGCTCCGTCAGTACCGCCGCGGATGGGCATAATGATCGGCTTAACGCCTACCTCCTCCATTGCAGCAACTGCTCTATCAATGGTGTACATATGATTATCGATAATCTCCTTCATATTGAAGTAGGAGTCCTTAACCATCGCCTCGCAAGAGCCTGCGCCGTACTTTTCATTAATCTTTTCAGCACACTCAAGAAGAAGCGCCTTCTTTTGTGTGAATTTTTCCATATCGTGATCTCTTATGATGTAAACAAGAGTTGCATTTTCGCACTCACCGTTCATTTCGATAAGGTGGAAAAAGCCCTCATATCCTTCAGTCTTTGCAGGGATTTCGTTTACAGGCAAAAGTGCGTTGAAATCCATTGCCATAAGAGATGCATTTTTCATCTTATCCTTAGCAGAGCCGGGATGAATGGAAACACCGTTGAATTTAACCACTGCTGAAGCTGCATTAAAGTTTTCATATTCGATTTCACCAAGCGCACCACCGTCTACTGTATAACCGTAATCAGCACCGAATTTCTCAACGTCGAAGTAATTTGCTCCTCTTCCAACCTCTTCATCAGGTGTGAAGCAAATTCTGATCTTGCCGTGCTTTACTCCACTGTTCTTAATATTTTCAACTGCTGAAACGATGGCACAAACGCCTGCCTTATCATCTGCTCCGAGAAGTGTTGTTCCGTCAGTCACAACGAGGTCATCACCGATATATTTTTCAAGTGAGGGATATTCCTCTTTAGTAAGATAAATTCCCTTTTCTTCATTAAGGCAAATGTTTTCACCGGTATACTTAACTATCTTTGTTTTGATGGGGTAATCGGCACAAGCATCACTTGTGTCAACGTGAGCAACAAGACCTAAAGTAACAGTTGAATCATCAACGTTTGCAGGGAGAGTTGCATAGAGATATCCCTTATCGTCAAGCTCTACTTCTTCAAGGCCGATCTCGATAAGCTCCTTTGCAATTGCACGGCTCAAAACGAGCTGCTTTTCGGTTGTTGGTACTGTTTCACTGGTTTCATCACTCATTGTGGGATAAGAAACATAGGTCAAAAATCTATCTGTAATTTTCATAATTATTCTCCTTAAAGTTATTAAATACATTATAGCATAAACATTCATTTTTCACAATAGCAAAAATAAATAAATATTAATATTATTTTCTTTACAAACAGAAAAGTATATGGTATAATTATTCTGTATAAAAATGCAAAGAAACGGAGAAATCACATGAGTTATATCCTCACGTATAAAAAAATTGAATTTTATCCTCTTAACCCCCAAGCCGAGGATATCGACATTGAGGATATTGCTCACGCACTTTCTCTTCTTTGCCGTGCTAACGGTCACTTCAAGCATTTTTATTCAGTTGGACTTCACTCAATAAACTGTGCTTATGAAGCAATGGCGCGAGGCTATTCTGAAAGAGTGGTGCTTGGTTGCCTTCTTCACGACGGAAGTGAGGCATATCTTGCCGACATCACTCGTCCCGTTAAAAAGCATTTGCAAAAATATCTTGAATTTGAAGACGTTCTCCAAGGCGCGATTTTCAGCAAGTGGATTCCCTCTCTTTCCGATGAGGAAATAAATCAAATTTTCGAAATTGACGATGCTATTCTTTACTATGAATTTACCAATTTGTTTGGAGAAAAGATTTTTGATTATACACCGGTATTAAAATCCAATCCAAGATTCGACTATATCGATTTTTCAAAGATTGAAAACGAATTTTTAGAGCTTTTTTCAAAGCTTGTAGAAAAGGTGAAACAATGAGAGAACACAAAAATTTCAGTTGGTTCAAGCTGGACAATGCTGCAAAGATATATCCTGCTTCTCATAGCAAATCATGGAGCAATCTTTTCAGAATGTCTGCAACTCTTAACGAAGAGATTGACCTTAAGGTTCTTGACGAAGCCATAAAAAATACGATACCGAGATTTCCAAGCATCGCGGCTCGTCTTTCAGAAGGCTTGTTTTGGTATTATCTTCGTCCTGTAAAAACTCCTCCCCCTATCATGAGTGATTACAGCTATCCCTTGGCTCATATGAGCAAAAAGGAAATGAAGACTTGCGCCTTTCGCGTGATTGTTTACAGAAAAAGAATCGCACTTGAAATATTCCATGCCTTGACAGACGGTACAGGTGGAATCATCTTTTTAAAAACCCTTGTTGCCGAATATCTTGAATTGAAGTACGGGATTGACATTCCTTGCGAAAATGGTGTTTTGTCCAGAGAAGAAGAGCCAAAGCAATATGAAATTGAAGATAGCTTTCTTAAGAATGCCGCTCCGGTCAAGGATAGCCGAAAGGATACCGATGCGTGGAAGATTGATGGCACTCCCGAAGAAGACTCATTCTTAAATATTACCAACTTTCAAATAAACAGTGATACCGTTTCAAAGCTTGCTAAGGAAAAGAAGGTTACTGTCAATACATATCTTGCGGCAATTATGATGAAGGCAATCCTGAATTTGCAATTTGACCTTGTGCACGACCCTAAAAAGTATATGCCCGTTAAATTGCTTATTCCGATAAATCTTCGTTCACTTTTTGAAAGCAAAACCTTAAGAAACTTTTCTTTGTATATTATCCCGGAGCTAGATCCTCGTCTTGGCGAATATACTCTTGACGAGATAATTGCCATCGTTCATCACAAGATGGGACTTATGGCAACAAAGAAAAATATGTCCAAAATGATAGAAACCAACGTATCCGATGAAAGAAAGATGGCGCTTCGTTTAGTTCCTCTCTTTCTTAAGAATATCGTTATGAAGATGGTTTTTAACTCGGTTGGAGAAAAGAAATCATGCTTAAGCTTTACCAATCTCGGACTTATTAAATTCCCCGAAATTATGACTCAATATATAGAGCGTTTTGATTGCATTTTGAATCATCAGGCTCAGGCTCCCTATAACTGCAGCGCGTATACGTATAACGGAACGTTGAATATTACCTTCTCGCGCAATATCAAGGAAGCAAGACTTGAGACATATTTCTTCCGTGAGCTTCAGGCACTCGGCATTGAAGCAATCGTTCAAAGTAATCAAAGATAAGGAGATCATATATGTACTGTGCAAAATGCGGCGTAAAGCTTGCCGACACCGAAAAAAGATGCCCCCTTTGCGGCACTGAAGCTTATCACCCCGAAATTGAGCGTCCTGAAGTAGATCCCTTATATCCCAAGGACTTCGTGCAAAAAAGAGAGCTTAGCAAGGTAACCACTCACATTATAATCCTTACACTCTTCCTTATTCCAATACTTATCACACTTTATTGCGATTTGTATATCAATAAAGCTATCACCTGGTCTGCATACACTGCTCTTTCGCTTTCATTCCTCTATATCATTATGGTGTTGCCATATTGGTTTAAAAAGCCAACACCTGCAGTATTTGTGCCAATCGACTTTTTGTGTGTTGCTTTGATGCTTCACTACATCAATTTTGCAACCAACGGAGATTGGTTTTTAACACTTGCATTCCCGATAGTTTTATATCTCGGAATTACCGTAACTGCTTTCTCAGTATTACTCTATTACCTCAAAAAAGGTTATCTTTACGTTATCGGTGGATTTTTCATAATGCTCGGTCTCTTTATGGACATTGTGGAGCTCTTCCTTGCCATAACCTTTAAAACAAGCTTTGACGGTTGGTCATTCTATCCTATGATTCCTTTGGTATTGATTGGGCTTGCCATGATAGCAATCGCGATTAGCCGAAACGCAAGAGCAATCCTTTCAAGAAAGCTTCACTTTTAATTAACTTTTTATAAGAGGAATTAAATTATGATTACTTTTAAAGATAAAATATTCAAGCTCGACACTCGATCAACAAGCTATATATTCAAAATTGCTGATTATGGCAAGCTTGAAAATATACACTATGGGCCAAGGCTCAGAATTCAGTCGTATGATGCGTTAATGCTCAAGAACACAATTCAGCTTGGCTCTTGCGTGGACTATGACGCATCAGCTTCCCTTTCACTTGACAACGTGATTTTGGAATACAGTGAAAACGGCAAGGGAGATTTCAGACATTCTCCGATAGAGCTTATCATGCCCGACGGAACATACGTTACCGATTTTGTATATCATTCACACGAAATCAGTAATACTCCCTACTCCTCAAGCACCTTGCCAACGGCATACGGAAAGGCGCAAACACTCACTGTAATACTTGCTGATAAGAAGTTTTCAGATATTCAGCTTAAGCTTTCCTATACTGTTTTTGAGGAAAGTGACGTTATTGCAAGAAACACAGTTATTGTAAATAAAAGCAACAAGCCTATTCATATCAAAAAGATTATGAGCTTTTCACTTGATCTTCCATCAACCTATTTCGATATTGTAACTCTTAACGGTTCTTGGATCAAAGAAGCTCACTTGCACAAAACTCCCGTAAGCGAGGGTATATACGTAAACTCCTCAACAGTTGGAGCTTCGTCAAACAGACACAATCCCGCATTTATGCTCCTTTCCAAGGGTGCTGATTATTCACACGGAAACGTTTACGGCTTTAACCTTATTTACTCAGGAAATCATTACTCGGCTATTGAGGGCTCACCCTCCGGCACAACGAGAATAATGAGCGGTATCAATCCCCATTGCTTTGACTGGGTAGTTGATCCTCAAAGCATCTTTGAAACACCTCAGGCAGTTATGACTTACTCCTGTGCAGGTATCAACAAGATGGCTCAAAATATGCACGCCTTCGTTAATGAAAATATCGTACGAGGCAAGCATAAAAATGCTTTGCGTCCCATCGTTATTAACAACTGGGAAGCAATGATGTTCAATTTCAACCGTCAAAAGATCGTTGCTCTTGCTGACAAGGCAAAGAATCTCGGTGTTGAAATGCTCGTGCTTGACGACGGCTGGTTCGGAGACAGAAACAACGACAGGGCCGGTCTTGGCGACTGGGTTGTAAACACTAAAAAGCTCCCCGGTGGCATGAAATCACTTGCAAATGCAATCAACAGACGTGGAATGAAGTTTGGTCTTTGGTTTGAACCCGAATGTGTAAATCCCGATTCCAATCTTTACAGAACACATCCCGACTGGGCTATTTCAGTTCCCTTGCGCACTCCCTCTCTCGGAAGAAATCAGTTGGTCCTTGACCTTACACGAAAAGAGGTTCGCGAATATATCGTAAATTGCGTTCACGACGTATTAAGCAGTGCCAATATCGAATACGTTAAGTGGGACTACAACCGACACATGAGTGACGTCTATTCCGCTACCTTGACAAATCAAGGAGAATTTTATCACAAATATATCCTCGGTCTTTACGAGGTTCTTGATACTATCTTCCACAAGCTTCATCCCGACATTCTCTTTGAAAGCTGCTCATCCGGTGGAAACAGATTTGACCTCGGTATGCTCTGCTACTCTCCTCAGATATGGACGAGTGACGATACAGACCCCATAGAGCGTCTTGACATCCAAGACGGTATCTTTAACTTCTATCCCCCTTCAACAGTGTCAGCACACGTTTCTATGTCGCCACACGCACAAACTCTTCGTGCAACTCCCCTCTCAACAAGATTCAACGTTGCATCCTTTGGTGTTTTGGGCTATGAGCTTGATTTTGCCGAGCTTACTCCCGACGAGCTTAAGCAGGTAAAGGCGCAAATTGAGTTTTATAAGGAGCATAGAAAAACATTCCAATACGGAAAATTCGAGTTTGTGAACGTAGATAATCCAAATCAGATTTCCTGGCAGACCTCTTTAAACGGAGAGATCATTGCAGGCTTGTTCCAGAAAAAGACATGTGCTGCACCTTATCGTGACAGACTCACAATCCCTTCAGCAAATCCCGATAAGCAATACAGTGTTGAGTGCGTGAAGCAAAGCCTTCGAATAAAGAGCTTCGGACCTCTTATCAATCATCTCTTGCCGATAAGAATCAAGGCTGACGGAATGCTCGTTCGCACCGTGGACAGACATTTTTCAATGACTGACGGTCACGAAAGCTATACCTGTTACGGAGATGCGCTCAATTTTGGAATCAACCTCGAAATGCAATTCGAGGGCACAGGACACAACGATAAAATAAGATTGCTCGGCGACTACGGCAGCAATCTTTATGTAATAAAGGAGATTTAATATGACAAAGCAGCAAAAGATCAATAAATACTGTTTCGGTCTTGGAACAGTGGGCAGAGATGCTCTTTATTCTCTTGTAAGCATGTATCTTTTGGTTCATCTTACAGACGTTGTTAAATTTTCAGACGGTGGTCTTGCCATCATCGGTACTATGCTCACACTCTTTGGTGTGTTCGATGCAGTAATCGACCCGTTCGTTGGTGCTATCGTTGACAACACCAAGACAAGATGGGGTAAGTTCAAGCCCTGGATACTTATCGGTATGATAGGCACGGGCGTTCTCTCCGTTTTGATGTTCCACAATTTTGAAATGAGTGAAACTGCTCACATCATTCTTTTGGCAGTTACTTACCTTCTCTTCAGCATATTCTTCTCCCTTAACGATATCGCATATTGGTCATTGATGCCTGCGATCTCAAAGGATCAGACAGTAAGAGAAAGTGTTGGCGCGTTCTCAAGAATTTGCGCAAACGTTGGTATGTTCTCTATGGTACTTATCTACCTCAACGTTCCCTCATTCTTCCCCGACAAAACTCAGCGCGATGCATATTTCATCTTTGCAATCATCGTTGCATTTATCATGTGGGTATTCCAGTCTATAACTCTCTTTGGTGTTAAGGAGGACCGCACCCACCTTGAAGCTACTGAAAAGACAACAATCAAGGATCTTTTCCGTGCCCTCTTCAAGAATGACCAGCTCCTTGTAACTGCAGTTTCTATGGCTCTCTTTATGATCGGCTACTGCACAACAACAGGTTTTGGTACATACTACTTTAAATATGCATACAAAAACGAGGATATGTATATGATCTTCGCAGCTGTTTTGGCAGTTGCACAGCTCACAGCTCTTTCCGTATTCCCTCTTTTCAGAAAGAAGTTTACAAGAAAGCAGCTCTATACCGGCTCAATGATAGCCGTTGCTATCTCTTATATCATCTTCTTCCTCTCATTCGAGTGGATGCCCCTTATCGTAATTGCAGGTCTTGGACTTTTCTTTGCACAGGCATTTATCCAGCTTCTTATGCTCCTCTTCCTTGCTGATGCCGTTGAATACGGTGAATGGAAGCTCGGCAAGAGAAACGAAGCTGCAAGCTTTGCAGTTCAGCCCTTCATCAATCAGTTTGGTGGCGCAGTAAGTAAGGGTATCGTTTCCTTTACACTTATTATTTCAGGCATCAATGCCATCGCACAGGGACTTACCGGCGACAAGCTCATCGATGCTGAATACGTAATGAACAACACTCCCGACAGCTCAATTTGGATTATGAAGCTCTCTATGATGATTCTTCCCTTGATTTGCATCCTTATCGGCTTCATTCTCTATCATAAGAAATTCAAGATCGACGAAAAGCTTTATGCAAAGATTTGTGCTGATATTGAAGAAAGAAATCAAAAGTAATAAAAAAACAAAGGCAGGTCTGCAATGCAGATCTGCCTTATATTTTTAGTTCAGACTACGATAAATGCGCAAGAGCCGGGTGCAATTGAGATAGTACCCTCAACGTCATTACCGCAAAGGCAAGGAAGCTCGTTGTTCTCACCAAGTGTGAGAGGCTTGCCGTTAAGATACATTACTTTATTTCTCATATTGCCGTTGCCTGAAAGCTCATAAAGCTTAGCCCTGGCGGGAAGCTCAACCGTTGTAGACTCTGTAAGAGAGTTGTTGATCACAAGATAGGTATATCCCTCTTGATTATCCTTTCTGCTGTGACAGTAAACGTGAGCGCCCTCAGAATGAGGATTTTCACAAGCATATACTGTGTTGCCCATAAGTCTTGTCCAAAGAAGGACTGCAAAATAGTTGGGACGAGGATCGAAGGTGCTATGCTGAAGGAATCCATAGTCACTTGATGCAAGTGTGTTATGGAAGATTACACCGTTTGTGAGCAATGAGAAGCTGCCAAGTTCGTTAAGTGTACGAAGGACGTCAAGATACGTTGAAGCCCAAGTATCACCACCGCCGCCTGCGTCACCGGACTCGGTTACCCACATTTCAGCACCGGGCATATATTTGTCACGCACGGGGATATTTGTCATGCAAATGCCGGGAGCAACTCCAAGATACATATCAGAGTGTGCCATTTCAGCAGGCCAATGTGCCTTGGGCATTACGGATGCAAGACGCTCGGAGATGCCGTTGTAATAGTGGTAGGAATAAACGTCCATCTTAACCTGATGTCCGTCAAGAAGATCACTTGCAAAGCCCATGGTCATCATATTGCCAAGGCCTGCTCCCATTTGTGCCATGGGACCTGACTGTGCGCTCTCTTTATCAGCCATACCTGTATTGCAAGGACCAACGATAAGGCAATCGGGATAGTTCTCTCTTACCCATCCGTTGATGATATCCTGGTCGCGAATATAGTCGGCAAAAGTGTAGCCGATGGGCGCACCTGAAATCTGAAGCATATTGGGCTCGTTCATAAATTCAAGCGCATCGATGCTTCCACCAAGCTCTTTGGTAAGTCCAAAAAGCTTTTCAATCTGAGTCAAGCGTATGGGCCCGTTATTTTCGTCGTGGTCGCCTTTGCAGTTGCTGACTGATACAAGGAGCTTTGCGTCAACAGCCTTGACGAAAGCGACTATATTAGCCCACTGGTCACGTGTCAATACGCTCTGATAACCCTCGGGTGCTCTTCCACCTGTAGAACCGTCAAAATCATAATATGTCTTTGTTGCCCAAGTGCCCGAAACTCTAACCCAAACGGGGCCGAACTCTTTGGCAAGCTTGATAAGCTTTTCATTCGTAGTATCAATGGGAGGATAATATTGCATAAGACCTGCCATAGCAGTATGGTTTGCAAATCCACCCTCAATTTTAGGAAATTCTTCAGTTCCCGCAATCTGAGCTTCTGAATAAGCCTTCCAGAAGGTACCACCGGTAACCTCAGTCATTTCAACGTTGTATGACATAAGTCTGGGATTCATTTCACGAATCGCAGTAAGGCCTGAAGCCATTAATTTAAGATTGTGTGCCATAAATATTTATCCTCCATTATTGATTTGGATTTTCAGGCATAATGATTGCAGCAATTATGTAAGCAAGCAATCCGCCACCGGCAAAAAGCACAAGTGCAAGAACGCCAAGTCTAACAAGTGTTGTGTCAATATTAAAATATTCAGCAACTCCGCCACAAACACCGCAAATTTTTTTATCTTTTTTTGATCTGTAAAGCTTTTTTTCCATAATATCCTCCATATATACTATATATTTTTCACAATTAAATTATATCATTATGGACTTTTTATGTCAAGAAAAAAAACAAAAAAGCATAACACGAAATTGATTGTGCGTGATTGATGCCATAAGCTTGACATTTCGCTCCAAACAAGTGACTGCTATGCTTCTTTATGTTGTGGGAAAGCTTTTGGCCCATGCTCCCCACTGCAAGAGGTATTATAGCACAATAGTTTGCATTTGTAAATTATGAATATTGACAAATATTCGGTCAAAAATTCGTTGAAATTCATAGGAGGTAGAAAAATTGACCATAATTTGTCGAATTTTTTGTTAAAATCGACAATAAAGTTTTTTCTTCTTTTTCATTCGACTTCTTACACCTGTTGAAAATTCAGATTGAATAAAAATATTTCAAAAAAATTTAAAAAACATATTGACTTTTTCTTGAATATGTGTTAATATATACAAGTCGAAAATCTAGGTGTAGCTCAGCTGGGAGAGCGCTACCTTGGGGTGGTAGAGGCCGCAGGTTCAAGTCCTGTCACTTAGACCAAATAAAGCCGAATGGATTCAGTCCGTTCGGCTTTATTTCTTTTTGTGTGCCGGATTTTCATCTTACAATTTCATTAATCATTCGTTTTCCCTTTCATCGAAAGTGCGAGATACAGTGCGTAAGATCCTGTTATCACGGTAAGCAACAACGCGGTCAAAATTCGCATCTCTGCAGTTGCATTTGCCTCATTGGCAAATACGCTGAGCGCATTGAAGAGGCCGTGTGCTATAATGCAGACAATCAGACTTTTTGACTTGTAGTACATCATCACAAACATAAAGCCTGCCGCGGTGGCATATACCACCTGGAGCAGATTGGGCAAAAGTTCTGCGCCCGAGCCGTTTATCAGATTGATTATATGTCCGATGCCGAAGGTCACGCTCGAAACGATGATGGCAGCCTTTACGCTATCCTTTCGCATCGCCTCAAAGAGAAGTCCGCGGAAGATCACTTCCTCAAGGAAGCCTACGCAAAGCATTGCCAGGATATAAAGCACAGTCTCAAGCGCCCCGTAATTCAAGGTCACACCATACCAAAGGTTTGCCGTGAGCATAACGAGGATCGGTATGTAGTAAAACATAGACTTCGCAGATGTCTTTGGCGCGCAAAGTCCGTAGTCTCGGGAAAGTCCGTTTTTCTTCAAAAACAGCAGAAGTATTGCCGAAAGGAAAATTCCTATTGCAAGCGTCACGGATTTATCTATGCCAACCGATACGGAAAGTGCATCTCCCACGGACAGCAGCACGCAATATGCAATAATCCACGCGATAGCGAACCATATTTTGCTTTTATCATATAGCTTTTTTAACATATTACACCTCGACTGTTGCAACCTCCGACTTTACTGCGAGGAATATCGGGTCGTGCATTAATTCTTTAATCATATTTTCACCTACAAATTGAAATTTGACGAATGGTTCTTTATTTCTTTTTGAGTACAATAGCGATAAAGTTCAAATATTTTCCGCTGCCGGCATTCATTGCTTTTCTATCCCCGACAGCATATTCATTTTCCTGTCTAAGCCAATCATTCCAACATTCTTCATTGCTTTCCATTTCTTTTATAGAAATGATTTCTGCATTTCGACAAGCACCAACGATTTTTGTCCAATAATCAATATCGTGTATATAATCGAGCTGTTCCGGAGTCCAAGACAACAACAGCTCCTCGGGCAAATTATCGTGGCAATCCTTTTTCATACCGGGAACAGTAATATAAATATATCCGCCGCTTTTTACAAATGGCAAAAGTTTATCATCAAGATAGCGAGTGTCCCGTCCAAAATAATTATAAGAGTCAGTACTAACAACAGCGTCAAAAAATTCTTTTTCAAAAGGTAAGTCTGTGGCATCTGCTTTGACAGCGACAATTTGTTCTTCGCAAAGCCCCATCATTTCAAAAAAACGAGTATTCTCCAAAGGGTCACTCCACAAATCTGCAGCATATACCTTAAATCCGTATTCCTTTGCGAGAAACACACTGGTTAGACCTTGACCACTTCCCAAATCGCACACAACTGCGCCATCTTTGATTTTATGCCTCATTAAAAGTTCTTCTTCCAATTTTAAGGGGTTGGGCCCCATTATTTTCTTCATTAAATCAGGGGTTTGATATTTTTCGCTTTTTATATATTTCATTAGAAAATTCCCTTTCTTTCAAATCACACGAGAAATATCGGTTCGTGCATTAGTTCTTTAATCATATTTCACCTATTATTCTTTCTATAAATCGGCTCATCGCTTGAGCAGAGCCACGCACCGACGATCATTAGTGCGAGTGCGATAAAATATGTATAGCGAGGAGCATCTCTAAAAATCACAAGCGACAAAAGCGTGCCTATAAATGGCGCAATCGCATAATATGCGCTCGTTCTTGCCGCGCCGAGCATTCTTTGGGCATAGACGTAGAAGAAAATGCTAAGTCCGTAAGCCACAAGTCCCAGAAGAAGAACGACAAACACACTCCAAACATACACTATTCTCTCACCGAGACAAAGACCTATAATAAGTGACCCAAACCCAGAAAAAATGCCCTTGAGAAGCACAATTTCAAGCGGATCTTTTGAGGACAATCTTCTCGTACAGTTATTTTCAATCCCCCAACACACGCACGCAAGTAGAATGAAAAGCGAACCAACAGAAAATTTAAGACTCGAAATATCCTCAAATGATAAAATTGCGCAAGAGAGCGTTAGAAACAAAATCCCAAACCACAAACGAGGGCTAATTCTCTCCTTAAATATTATTAAGGCAATTATTGCCGTCGCAACAATTTCAAAGTTATTGAGAAGCGAAGCATTTGCCGCTGTGGTAAACGAAAGCCCAAGCAACAAAAATATGGGGGCGGCAATATCAAGCACGATCATTGACAAGGTGTATGGCAAATCTGCTCTCGTTATTTTTTCTTCTGTTCGTTCAGTTTTTCGCACCTTGCGAACAAAGGCGATAACACCCATTCCAAGCCCTGCCCCAATATACAAAAGTCCCGCCATCAAGGTTGATGGCACATATTCAAGCAAAAGCTTTGAAAACGGTGAATTTATGGCATAAAGCCCCGCCGCCAATATGGCGAGCAATATGCCTTTAGTTGATGAATTTTTCATATTTTTACCAAATTTTTATCAATATATTATCGTATTTATTCCAAATCCAGCTGATAACCGTCGTGCGCGAACCACTTACACTCGGTAATTTCCATATTTGTAAATGTTGCTTTGAACGATGAATCTTATTTATATCAAAGTTCATCATTTACTCCAAACATATCAATAACTCCTAAAACCTATTTTCACACACAATAAAACGCATCCAAGCAATCCCAAATTGCTTTATCGGTTTGATATTCAAAGTCATTTGCATTTATGATTAACACTTCACCTGGAATTGCTTCGTTTCTTGAGTTTTCATAAAATTCAATTGCCTCTGCCACAAATTCGGCAGTTCCCTCGCCGTATTTGTCGATGTTCTTCTTGAAGCGCTCGTCGGCAACGTACATCTTGCCAAGGCCTGCGAGGATTTCGTCTGTGCAGGTGTAGTAATTGGCTGTGATGTGCGCCTGAAGTTTAGCAACTAATGATTGCACCTCGACAGAATCAGGGCTCGCACCACTATCTTTGCATGCGGAAAACTCGGCAAAGATAGCCATTAAGCCCTCGTTTGCCTCAGCCCACTTCTCTTTTGTGTAATTCTTTGTTTTCTGTTCGTGTTCGCGGTAGGCATCGGTGTTGCCGTAACGGGCACGAGTTTCGTTTTCGTAAGTTTTCATTTATATGCCCCACAAATCTTTTCAAGTATCTCTACATCTGCTGGACAGAACTCATAGTTAGGTATCTCGCTCGGTGTTATCCATTTGATATCGTTATGCTCCAACTTTTGAGGTTTGCCCTCAGAGATGGTTGCGTTGAACAATGTCAAATGCACCGTTAAGTCGGGATATTCATGGGTTACGTCCATAAAAACATCACCAACAGAAATTGTCACAGCAAGCTCTTCTCTGCACTCGCGGATGAGGGCTTGTTCTTTTGTTTCTCCCGGCTCAACTTTGCCGCCAACAAACTCCCAAAGGAGTGCTCTCGCCTTGTGTGCCGGGCGTTGACAGATCATAAATTTGTCATTATTCCAAACAAGTGCAGCTACTACTTCTGTTATTTTCATATTTCTTCAATTCCTAAACTCTTCAAATATCATTTTAATTATATCACTTTTATCAACAAAAATCAATAAGTTTACATAATTACTATTTCAGTATGTATATGCTGTAGAAATTTCACTACAACTCAAAAAAAGACGACCGCACGGTCGTCTTTTCATAGTATTTGATAATATAGTAATCTAAATACAATTTGAAATGATTAACTTGAAGAACTATCGGAAGTATTAGACTAAGTAATTATAAATCTCAAACTTAAACAAAAGTGACGGCGCGGTGAAATCCCCCGCCCCGCTTTTAGGAGAAAGATGAAGGAAATTCCTTCGTTGTCTATGTTTATTTAGCGTAACCGTTACATTCGATTTCTTCGTAGGTTGTACCGGAAGAAGAGGAAGAAGCGGAAATGTAAATTCTTACCTTTTCGGAAACGATACCGCCAAGGTCGAATTCGAGGTAGTCGTCATATGCTCCGTTGCCTACAACAAGGTGGCTCATAACACTTGCGTTATCAGCGCAAACAACAACGTCCTTCCATTCGCCATTAGCATATACCTGTATCAACAAGTCTGCGCCAACACTTCCTGCGCCTGTGCTTGTTTTATCATAAGTATAGAATTTTAAGCTATGAAGCTCATAAGATCCACCAAGGTCGATGGTTGCGTCCATCATACCTGTCAAAGCCATTGCCGTGGAGAATCTACCGGGAGCGTTGTCGGCGTTCTTAATGCCGTCTGTAAGGGTTTCGTATCCGCCACCCTTCCACCAAGAAGCTGTCAATACAGATGATTTAGCTGCATCGGTGGGTGTAAACTGCTTGCCTGCGAAAATATTTTCAACAAATACGGGCTCTTCGGGTTCGGGCTCAACCTTTTCGGAAAGCTTTGCGCTACATTCCATTTCATAGAATGTTGTCCACTCAATAGATGTCTGAGATGGGATAGTAAATCTAAGCTGTCTTGCAGCTACGCCGCCAAGGTCGAAAATCAACCATTCCTTGTCGACGTTATCGGGATTATCTACCCAATATGCCTGCAATTCTTCAACGCTTTCGCAGTTAACTACAGTTGTCCATTCGCCGCCGAAAAGAACTTCAATTTTAAATCCTGAACCGAATCTTTGCACGCCGGTATTCCAATAAAGGTAAACCTTAAATTCGTTCAAATCGTAAACCGCACCAAGGTCGATTGTTGCTTCAACCTTGCCACCGTTTTGCTTACTTGAGAATCTACCCTTACCTTCTTCAAAGATAATACCGTCAGTAATTGTCTGATATCCGAAGCTTGAGCTATACACATTGCCTGCCGCGTCGGAGGAAGGAACGAATACTTTGCCTGCAAATACGTTGGGAATAACTCCACAAACTGTGCAAATACCATTTTCAAGTGTATGTCCTGCGGAAATTTCAGTCTGTTCTACAAGAACTGTTCCACAAACGGAGCATTTCTTACCATCAGTAAGACCTGCTTCTGTGCAAGTTGCAGCTTTACCTGCAATAATTTCTTCTGTATGTGCGATTGTTGAGATTTCTTCCTGTGCTACAAGGATTTCGGCGCAAACGGAACACTTCTTACCTGCAGTAAGACCTGTTTCGGTGCAAGTTGCTGCCTTGCCTTCGATTGTTTCTTCAGTATGATCAAGCTTTGTTATAACCTTAGCTTCTCTGCTAATTTCTTCACCACAGTTGGAGCATTTAACAACGAGCTCGTATGAACCAGCAGACGTACAAGTTGCTTCAACTCTGTTTTCTTCAACTGCATCTGCAGGAATGTGATCTATACAAAGATCGATATGACAAACGTCACATTCGAAGTCTTTGTTTTCGTCCTTGTGACCGTCGGCTTCAATAACTTCCTGTTCTACAAGAACTGCTTCACAAACGGAGCATCTCTTACCCTCTGTAAGACCTGCTTCTGTACAAGTTTGAGCTTTTCCTTCAATAACTTCTTCAGTATGATCTGCTACGGGAATTTCTTCCTGTGCTACGAGAATTTCGTAGCAAACTGAACATTTCTTGCCCTCAGTAAGACCTGCCTCTGTGCAAGTGGGTGCTTCGCCCTTCAAGATTTCTTCTGTGTGTCCCTTTGCGGGGATTGCTTCTTGAGCTAAAAGGATTTCACCGCATACGGAGCATTTCTTACCATCGGTAAGACCTGCTTCTGTACAGGTTGCCTCTTTACCCGCCAAAGCTTCTTCTGAGTGTCCTAAGGCCTCGCCTTCCGTAACACCACAAAGAGAACATGTTTTAGGTGATAAACAATTTGCCTCTGTGAAGCTGTGTTCACACTCAAGCTGTGGCAAAAGGAATTCGCAGCTTGAAAGTGCAAAAATCACAAGTGCAAGTGTCATCAATACGATGATCGTTTTGAACATTGTTTTCATATATTTTCTCCTTTTTTGTAAATTATATAATGAACAAGAGAGAGTACAGAGGACATACCCCCTCCTGCTATTATTTTGATTTTACTTAACCTCAATTCCCTCACATTCAATCTCTTGGAATGTGGTTCCATTGGAGTTAGCCGATCCTGAAATGTAGAATCTAACCTTTTCAGCAGTTATTCCGCCAAGATCAAATTCAAGGTAGTCGTTATTAAGTCCTTGATTAATAATTAAATGCTCGCAAAGCTTTGCATTATTGGAACACGCAACAACGTCCTTCCATGCGCCGTCCACATAGATTTGAATAAGTATATCCTTTCCTATGCTTCCCTTTTTATTTGCCTCAGTTATGCTGTCCTTGGTATCATAGAGGTAAAATCTCAAGGTATTAAGTACATATTTGCCGCCTAAATCCAATGTGGCATCCATGAATCCGGTTGTTTGCATAACGGTTGAAAATCTACCTTCCATTTCGCCAACCTTGTTGCCGTCGGTGAGAGTTTCATATCCGCCACCCTTCCACCAAGAAGCAACCAAAACCTGTGCTTTTGCATCGGTTGTGGGAAGAAAACTCTTGCCTTCAAAAATGTTTTTAGGACTTTCGGGCTCGCTGCCTGCATTGGGATCAATCATTGTTGATCTAACACCGTAACATTCCATTTCATAGAATGTTGTCCATCCGCTCGATGTCTGATTAGGAATGATAAATTTAATCTTGCTTGCATAGATATCACCCAAATCAAATATCAATTCATCTGCAATGGCATTGGGATTTTCAACAAGATACTTTTCAAGCTCCTTAGTGCTTGAGCAATCAACTACAGTTTTCCATTCTCCATTAAAAAGAACTTGGATTTCAAACCCTTCACCGAATTTGCTCAAACCGTCCTTATAAAGATAAATCTTAAATTGGGACAAGTTATAAACCGAACCGAGATCAAGAGTTGCCTCAACCTTACCACCGTTTTGTGCGCTGGAATATCTTCCGTTGCCTTCCTCATAGATAATACCGTCGGTTATTGCTTTATATCCGTATGCTGAGTTATACATATTTCCTGCTGCATTAGACGAAGGAACAAATTCTTTGCCTTCAAACACGTTTTTATATTCGAGCTTTTCATTAAGCTCTTTACCTGACAACGTGATTTCTTTTACTGCCGTTGAATCTGCAAAAATTCTTATTTTATTTGCTTTAGCTCTGTTCATGCCAAATACTAAGCAACTATCCGTCAAATAAGCATTTACTTCGTTTCTTGTGGTGCAAGAAACCACCGTGAACCATTCACCGCCATAAAGCGCTTCAACCTTTAAGCTATCACCTGTATATGAAGCACCGTCAAGGTATATATTAAGTTCTTCTAACGAATATATCTTGCCCAAATCAACGGTTGCACTACCGTCTGCAAAAACAAACTCCTTATTATTCATAATATTTTTAGAGTTATTTATAGGAGTAAGCTCTATAAGTTCACTTTCTTCGGATGAATATTTTGAAGTTACTGCCAAAGCATAAGTTTTACTTGGATCGTAAGTTGCTTGAACGACACATCCACTCGCCTCTGCAACAAGTGCGTATTTGCTACCACCCTCAAATTTTGCATACAAACGAGCGCTCTTAATAGCATCGTTACCTATTGCAGTTACTATTATTTTCCCATTTTCAACTTCCCAAGAAAGAGAGTTAAATTCAAGCTCCAATGTTATTGGATTGGAATAACAAATAGCGCGTTTGCTTTCCACACCATTCTTAACCGCGGTAACAACAAAAGTTTTTCTTACATTCTGTTTGCCTTCTTCAGCCAACAAATCAAAAGTATTCTTTGCAGTGCTGCCAACGAAGGTATAAGAAGCATCGTTTTCGTATGCAACGTAAACATTATACTTGCTTGCTCCTTCTACAGGACTCCAATTAAGTTTGAATTCTGCATAGGAAATTCTCTCAAAACCAAGATTTTCCGGTTTTTCAAGTCTCATAACCTTTTCAAATCCTGTGATATAATAGGTTTCACCCTTAACTGTATCAAAGGTTATTAGCTTATCTGCAGACATTTTGTAAGAAACCTTTTCACCCTTTGAATTATATACTGTAACGTCAGAAAATTCGGGGTACTTTACAGATACGCTTCCGCCGTTTTTGGAAAGTATATTAATTTTGTTTGCCAAACTATTTTCCCAAGAAACGCTGACCTCAAAATTGCCTCTTGCAACAAGGCCAGTATATGCGCCCGTATCCCAACTCGTAGGAAGTGCAGGCAAAATTTCAATAAATCCTTCATCACTTTGAAGGAGCATCTCAGTGAGTGCAGCTGTAGTTCCTGCGCTTGCTTCAATTTGGAATATCTTGCCGCAAACCATCAAGAGATTTTCAAGAGTTGAATTGCGAAGGTTGCCCGCAAGCATTTCCAATGCCAAATCTCCCTCTCCCGCTCTTGCATAAAGGGCCTGCTTGTGCGCCCAAGCCCAAGCAACTATGCTTGCCTCGTTTGATTCGGTTGAACCGATGGGCCAATCGTTTAAGCCGTTATTTCTTCCCGCAAGAGATACGAGAGCAGCGTCCAACCAAGCATTCGTGCTCGAATTAATGATATTGCCGGGGAACAAACCTACGAGCTGAGAAATATGTCTGTGATTAGGATTACCGAGTGAACCGTAGTAATCTTCCTCACGGAATTCTTTTATTTGTCCCGACAAGCCAACAAGTATAGGATCATATTTATCAAGCTGATCCATTATTGTTTTAAGTATCGAATATTCTTCATCAGAAAGCAATTCTCTATCTTCAAGATCTATGCCGAGAGCTTTAGCGCATTCAAGAGCTCCGTAGTTGTTTATGTAAGCCAATGTTTGCGCGTACGTAGTACCGGTTGTATAATACCAAGAACCGTTAACGTACATTTCAGGAGAATCGCAATACTCAACTAAATATTTTCCGTCATAGTTTTTTACGCATTTTGTAACAAAACGTGCCGCATTTGTTAATACGTCATAAACGGTTTCAAGAACTCCTTCATCCTTGGTGAACAGATAGTATTCATAGAATACTTGTGTTAAAAGACCAAGGTTTCCTGCCGAACGGTCAGTATTGAAGAAGAACGGGTTGCCCGAAACACTCATTGCCCAACCGTTACCACCATCTTTACCGTACACATCGGGGTTATACTGCGATATTGTATTATTAGCATATTTCTCAGCAACCGACATATATGCCTTGTTATAATCAACGTAAGGAATAAATGTTTCTGCCAAGTTAGTGCTAAATACATGCCAATAATTCATTTGAATATTGATATTACTCCAATATCCACTCGACCAAGCAGGAGTATTGTAGCAGTTCCATGCACCCTGAAGGTTGGCGGGAAGTGCTCCTTCTCTTGAAGAAGCAATTATCAAATATCTTCCGTACTGAAGCAAAAGTGCCTCAAGATATGTGCTTTGTGTTCCTGCGTTGTATTTTTCAAGAAGTTTATCCGTCGTAAGAGCAAAATCCTCTTCTTTGCAATTCAAATCAATATCAACTCTGCCAAACAGTTCATCATAATCCGACAAGTGTCTTGATTTCAAGTAATCATACGCTTCGAGAACGCTCATAGAATCAATTTCATCAGTAACCTTATAAAGCTGATCCTGTACCTTTTCTCTCGCATCATCAAGATCAGTTTTAGCGGTTTGCTTATTGTGGCTATACTGACCGTTTTCAAAGTTTTCCGAGCAAAGCTCATAGTCAGTACCAAAGGTAGCAACAATAATTGCACTTGTCGCTCCCTCCACTCTGATAACGCCGTCCTTATCGGTCTTTGTTGTTCCGTCTTTGTCTTTATAGCTATGATTAACAGTATCGGCAGTAATAGTACCGCCAGTTGTGTAGACTCTATAATAACCGACAAAGTCAACGTCATAATATTCAAGTGTACCACTTAATTCAATGCAACCAATTCCATATTCAACACTTGAGGTTACAGTTCCACTCTTGCCAAGTCCGTCTCCGCGTTTAACCATATAGCTTTGCTCAAAAGGAATGGTGGGACGAAGTGTAAAATCAAGGGGGCCGTTTTCGGCATTAAGATAAATCACAAGAGCGTTATCGGGATAAGAAACAAAATATTCTCTAGTATATCTTGCGCCATCGTAATCATATTCGGTTGTTGAAATAGCCGTTCTCAAATCAAGTGCACGACTATAATTTCTAACATCGGAGAATTTATGTCCAAAATCAATATACGTTTCTGAAAAATTATTAAGACCGGCAACCTGTGGCCAAGAAGTCTTACCATTTTCCGTAACTGCTATCTGCCATGGATTTGATAATGTCTTTTCTGTAATTTGGACACGTTCGGTTTCGGTTCTTCCAAAAATGTTCGCACCAACATAACCATTGCCGATCGGCAAAGACCAGTTCTGCCATCCAATGTCCTGCCCTGCCATCATAGATGCTTCTTCAGACCCTTCATTAATAAAGGGCGCTTGCTCATCGTACCACAGCTTAAGCGGTATTGCATTAGGATTAACTTTTAAATCATTCATATCAACACCTCCGCCATTGTTTGGACTACAAGCAATCATTGTAATTAGCAAAAATATACTCAATGCACTAATTGCTATTCGTTTGTTTTTTTTCATAACCCTACTCCTTTCAAACGCAATTATAGTTAATTAATAATTAAAAATAATACTAATATAGAGATTACATCTTGATTATATCTCGAATATGTGATATAATCAATGTAAAATATACACGATGCATTGTAAAATCGTTTGTATTTTGGCAATAATAACCACTATTTGTTCAATATGCTCAAAAAATTAGGTGATTTTTACAACACTTTTTCAGGAAGGAGAATATCTTTTGGAATTTCAAAAATTAGCCAATCACGATCATTATTATCACACCCACTCTGACTTTTTCCATTATTCTTCGGATCTTGTTCACGCATTTTTGATGGATAATTACAATATTGGAATGCACGAGCAAGAATTTTATGAAATAAATATAATAACTCGAGGAAGTGGAGTTCATTATATAAATAACAATCTTGTTCCTGCGAAAGAAGGAGATGTATTTATCATTCCACCTAAGGTAAGTCACGGTTATTTGGGTGGGCAAGGATTTGACGTTTTTCACGTTATTCTAAGCGATGCTTTTATGAATAAATACGTTGCAGATTTGCAGCAATTACCCTCTTTTTTCACACTTTTCGGCGCAGAACCCTTGATGCGAGGTAAAACAAGCTATCCCCTTCACCTCACGCTTTCTCAAGATATTTTAAAACCAACTCTAAACATCATTATTGAGATATCCCGTTACAATAATTTCAGCGATTATGCCGAATGTATTGTCAGAAATAATTTGGCAATGGCATCCATCGGTCTTTTGTGCAATGCATATACGACAAGCAATCCAAGCACTGATTTTTCCTTTAGTGAGGAACGTGCTTTGATGGAATCTATTTCGCATATTCATGAAAGGTATTTTGAGAAAATCACAATTGATGATTTGTTACAAATTGCGCATATGTCCCGCACGGTATATATCCAAAAATTCAAAGATATTTGCAAAATGTCGCCTGCCGCTTACATCAACAAAACGCGAATAGAATCCGCATCTGTAATGCTTGCAAATACCTCTATGAGCGTATCTGAAATTGCGTATCGAACGGGTTTTTACGACGCATCTCATTTCACAAAATCATTTGAAAACTTTTATAAAATCTCTCCGATTGAATATAGAAAACAAAAAACAAAATAAAAATTCGATTGCTTTCGGTCAGATATCATAAAAAAAGGAGAAGCTCTCGCTTCTCCTTTTTTATTTATTAGTCATATAATTCGTCAATAAAGTATGCACGGCTATAAGCGGTATTTCCATTTCCGTCCATCAAAGTAATACGAATATATGGATTTTTATTTATGCCCTGCTTTTCCATATTCAAATGCCAAGCAATGTCAAACTCAACCTGAGTTAACAGATTTTCTTCGTCTCTTTTAGCAAATAGATGTCTGTTATCGGTTGAAAGTCCAACAAACGCAACCGGTGATGTAACAATTTTAACAACTCCGTTATCGATTGAGATTTCAAATATTTCAGGTCCCGTGGAAGCATAAAATTCACCATTTTTCAATGCTTCAAAAACACTGCTGTATGTCAACTCTTTTGAACCTATCATAACGTATCCGCCAAAGCAATCCCTCAATTTGTGCGCATCGTCAGTAGCCAATGGGAAAATCTTTTCTCCATTTCTCAATAGATCATCAAACGGCTGTGCGGTATCAAAATATCCATTTCTTGCGCATCCCGTGTTGTAAAGCTCAATTCCCCACAATCCTTTAAGACCTGCATAATCGGAATAATTCTGCAAGGACCACACAGGATGATTATATGAAACCAAGCAGCCCTCATCATTTGCCATTTTTATTACCTTGTTGACGTCTTCAACATCATAAATACGGTTATATTGCGATGCTTCTTGCTCTTTTGTAATATATTGATACGAATGTTCAAGCCACATCTTGCTCTTGTCAAAAGTACTAAAGCAATTTTTGTTTTCGTCAGGGGAATAAATATTTAAATGGTACGTTTTTGCAAATGAAAAATCACAATCAACTCTGTTATTTGTGCTTATCTCGGTTGCCGTAAGAGCAACAAAGTGCTCATCGGTAAGCTCTGGGTGTGGGACCATAACCTCGTGATCGGTAAAGGCAACGATAGAATATCCCTTTTCCATATACATTTGCTTTACTTCTTCCGGAGAAAAATCCCCGTCAGAAACAGTTGTATGAACGTGTAAATTGGCTTTGTAAAAATTTCCAACGTTTTTCAAAAGGTATTTTTTCATTGCTACCTCCAACTACTATTTTCCTAAAATAACTATATCGTTAATAGCTCCCCCATCAGGCAAATTAAATCCAATTTTAACTCTATCTGCTTTAAACGTATTTATAATTTCCAAATTAAAGCAGCTGAGAGGACGAACGAATTCAGTTTCATGATTCACATAAAAATCCTCACAAAACTGTGGATAACGGATAATATTTCCATTTCCAAAATCTATATATTCTATTTCCGCAATGTATGAGTCATAATATGCGCTATTGTAAACAAGGACGCCGTAAATCTCATAAAGCTTGTTAAACTCAATCTCAACATAGGACTCTCCAATGCCCAAAATAACCTCGTTTTCCTTCACATCCAAATTATAGGTGTCAACAATATAATTATCATTCACATTTTGAAGGTTTTGGATATTATTTCCGGTTATTTTAGCACCTTGCGCTATATTTTTCAATCCGTTGATGCTTTCGGGCAAATTAATTGCTGAATACGTAGGGCCGTTAACAAAGGGCACGCCGTTTTCATCAAAATACACATAATCAAATGCGAAATATCTTGCGGTATAATCCTTTGAATTCCAATCACGGTTTTGATGTGCGTGGTAACCAATCATAAGCTCATCACCCGAGTAGAAAAAGCAATGATGTCCTGTTCCCGATGCAAAACCCGACCATTGCTTATAGATAGGAGCTTCTTCATCGTTAGTTCCCGGAAAACCCATAAGCAAATTAGTCCACATTTTCCCTTCCTCATAAGGCTTTACAAAATTGCCGAGAGGAGAATCGGAAACAGCATAGCAAACATTATAATATTTGTTCCAAGCGCCGTTACAAGAATAAGTTAGGTAATATTTTCCATTACTTTTAATCATGAATGGAGCTTCATTAATTTGTACCTTGTTATCTCGGTATAACTCCCATTCAATCAACTGCTCCTCACTCTCAGAATCTATCATACCCGGAATAACCAATTCTTTATATGTAGACCAATCTGCTTGATATGGAGAAATAAGCTCCACTCCGACGATGTGTTGTGTATTTACATCAGTAATATTTTGTGATTCTTGAGTAACTGTAAAATACATATACATTTTACCGTCATCATCGGTGAAAACTGTTGCATCAAGTGCCCTTTTCACATAATCTGCATTATGCAATAAAGGAGCACTCAAGCCATCGACCTCATCGTTAACCAATGGCTTATATGGACCCAAGGGGTTATCCGCAACTACCACACTACATCTGCGCTTCAAATTCTGATCCTTAGCGCTATAGTACATATAGTAAACGCCGTCAAAGCAATAGATTTCAGGAGCAAAAACCAATGCTTCTTTTCTATCCTCCCAACCGTCGTATAACACGGGATTATATATCTCCGCATATAGCTCATAATCAATGAAATCGGTTGTAACGTAGCAATCAACTACATCGGGATTTCTATCGCTCGTACCAACAATGTAATATACATCATTTTCCACATAAACATAAGGATCCGGAAGAGGAACATCATCAAGATTATTCATATACCATAATGATTGATCGTAATCAATCGACTCACCGTTATAACGTGAATTCAGATCAATATAATCCTCATTTTCAATCAAATGATCCTTTTTAGTAGCACCCTGAGGACTGCACGAAACCAAAATCACAAAGAATATCAATAAAATTGCTAATATCTTCTTCATAATTATTTTTCTATGATTTTTCTTACTCGTTCAGCATCAACCTTAATATTGTGTTCATCATCGAGCAATCCGTTAACCTCTTGTTGAACATCGGTAAGCTGTGTATAGCAGAATCCCTGGAATTTGCATTCTCTGATTCCATCAATAAGCTCTTCCAATCTGTTAAAGAACTCATCTGTAGTTTTAGCTGCAGAATTATATCCCCAGTTGCCGTTCTTTTGATCCTTTTCAAACATAATTCCGCCGAATTCCGTAAACAATACAGGTTGTCCAAGATACGGGTTATCATTAGCGAGAACTCTTCTAAAGGTTTGGAAAGCATCATCATACGTACCTTCGTTATATCTACCGTTTAATTCCGAACCCAGGCTTGAATAGTCATGAATAGCCAAAATATCACTATCACACATATTTTCCCAGCCGTCGTTTGTAGAAACAAGTCTTGAAGGGTCGATTGCCTTAGTCAAATAATACAAGGAAGATGCAAAATTCTGCTGTTCACGGTTAAGCAAAATTTTTCTCACACCCCAAGATTCATTTAGTGGAACGTAAGTAATGATTGATGAGAATTTCTTGGCATTATTAACAATTTCCTGCCATTCTTTAGTAACGTAAGCTACCTCATCAGCATTGAAATTATATGATGAAGGCATTTCGCACCAAGTCAAAAGTCCCAATTCGTCCGCATAATAGTAATAGTAAGGGTCCTCAAACTTCTGATGCTTTCTTGCACCGTTAAAGCCCATATCCTTAGTAATCTGAACGTCTTTCTTGATCTCCTCAATGCTTGGGGGAGTAAGACCGGAATCCTTCCAATATCCTTGGTCGAGAATCAAGCGCTGATAAAGAGGCTTATTATTAAGCAATACTCTGCCATCCTGAACGCTTATCTTTCTCATACCGAATCTTGTGTGAACAGTATCAAGCAGTTCGTTATCTTTATATGCGCTAATATCAACGTAGAAAAGATTGGGGTGCTCTGGCGCCCAATATGTTACCTCGTCAACAAAATTAATTTCCATCATATTAACGCTGTAGCGTGTATATTTCCCGTCAGGAGATAAGATTTGGCGTTTTATGAGCTTATTATCATAATAAACCTTGATTTCAATCAAATCCGCAAGTGAATTTCTAAGTTTGATCTCACCGCTAAAGGAATTGGTGTCTATATCGGGAGTTATTGAAAAATCTTCAATAGAGTCCTTTCCAACATAGTCAATCCAAACACTCTGCCAAATACCGCTATTAGGCACGTACCAACAAGAAAAAGGATCATTAATCCAAGACTGCTTTCCGCGAGGAATTGTAGGATCAAGTGGATCAAAGCATTTAACAACGATTACGTTTTCTCCCTCAACAACAAACTTAGTTATATCAACAGTAAAGGGCGCAAAGCCTCCCTGATGCATAGTTGCATAGTGACCGTTTACCCAAACCGTGGTTATATAGTCGCTTGCATTAAAGCCAAGAATTACATCTTTATTGAGCTTATCATATACAAAGCTTCTTCTGTACCACAAGGTATCGTGGAATGATTTGTCTCCAATTCCGCTATCCGGATATTGATATGTAAATGGAACGTTAATCTCCTTTGAGAGCTTAACATTGCCATTATGAATTCCTCTCAAATCACCATCATGATTATCATCAAATTCAAATTCCCATATTCCGTTTAATGATAACCACTCGTCTCTTCTAAAATGCGGTCTTGGATATTCATTTCTTAATTTCAACATACTAAAAACTCCTATTTGTATGATTTTTTTCATAAGAAAATATATTTTATGCCAAATATACTTTATTATAAGAAAAATCTCTTGTGTGTTAAGGCAAAAGCAAGCCCTTGCCTTAACACATATAAATAGCTATCTTTCAATACCTGCGTTCTTCAATACCTCTTTGGCATTGTAATAATCGCTACTTACACCCGTAACATACGGATTCAAATTTTTAATCGCATTTATATCGTTTACTGTCCAAACCTCAAGCGGGATTCCCTCTCCCTTGAGCAAATCAACAACGTCCTGAGTAGCCAATGTATACCAGATATCAAACACAACCTGGTTTTGTCCTGTCATCAAATTCAATTTAGCAAATGGAATATTATTCGCTTTTATCTTTGATGCATTGGTATCGGTAATAACCCAAACAATACGTGCAGTGGGACAGTTATGAGCAATTTTGGATAACGCATCACCTGAGAAGCCCAGCCAAGAAACACGATCAGTCATACCCGCATCATTTACTATCTTGATCAACGCTCTCGCTTCATCATCCGTCATAGTTCCCTTGATTTCAATGTATGGATGAAGATTCAATTCCTTGCAAAGAGCAATAAACTCAACGAACGTGGGAATTTTTTCTCCTCTATACGCACTGAAATCATTTACACTGTCTGAATCGTCATATGAAAAATCATACTTAGAAACCTCAGCATATGTCATCTGACTCAAATAACCGCTTCCGTTTGAGGTGCGGTCAATGGTATCATCGTGAAGTAACACAGGAACACCGTCTTTTGTAAACTGAACGTCACATTCAACATACTTAAATCCATGATTGTATGATTCGCGATAAGCTGAAAGTGTATTCTCGGGCGCCTGATACCAACCGCGGTGATTTATACTTACCATATTATCCTTTGTGGCAGGATTGTTAACAGAACCGTTATTAGAAGGATTTCCATTAACATCACCCGCCTTATATCCCTCAATTTTGAACATTGAGTGAATATTGGCAAGCTCTTCGTCCGTTAACTTAATATTGGGCTTACCGGACGAATCAAGTTTACCAACGGTAATTACAAAATATCCTGTGAGATAAGTTGTAGTATACGTCTTTTCATAAGGATCTGACCAAGAGGTATTCCAACCGCTATCCTTCCAAACGCCTTCACTTGCATTATCCTTATCAGTACTCTCCATTACTCCCCAACAGTAAACCGACGTATCACCAAGGAACGTTATCTTAGTTCCCTTTGACATTCTTATCTGAACCAATATCTTCATTCGGGTGTTATTGTTCACCCAAGGAGAGCCAAACATAGCCGGCTGACTATTGAATTCTTCTTCTGTAATAAGCTCCGGAGCAGGTGCATTTTCTTGTGGCTTAACAATAATACCCGTGTCAACACCATTTATATGAATAAAGCCACCAATGGTAGAAATCTTAGCGGGAACACCGTTAAAAAGCTTAGTATTTCTTCCGTTAAAATACCAAACGCCGTTTTTGCTTTCCAATGAGGGGGCTTCTTCACCGTCTCCTCTTATGCATCCTATTAAAACCCATTCGGAATTTAAGAACTGATACAAATTATACGTATCTTGATCCAAGCAAAGCTGACCTTCAAGCACGCCTTCAGTTTCTGTGGGTTCTCCCACATCAATCAGCCATCCCTGTACCTTTTCGGGCGCGGTGGGCGTAGTGTTTTCACCCACACAGCTTATAAGAGGTACAATTATCAATATTGCCAAAAATAATGTTAATATTCTTCTCATATTAATTTCCTGTAGTCTGCGACTTGCCCCCAGGCAAGTCGCAAACTAAAATTAGTTTATCCCACCTGACCGATAATTTCCTGAGGATTAGCACCGGTCACACTACCGTTTTGATAGTTAGTCGTATTAATAACGTCAATATATGTTGTAACGTGAAGGTGACCTACGATACCGCCAACTATTGCCTGAACACCATTGATATGACCGTTGTTAGTACATTCGGTAACATTGCCGTAGCACTTACCAACTATACCTGCAACCTCACCCTTAGCGCTGATGGAACCGTTATTTACACACTGAGATGTAACACCGATAGTATCACCTGCGATACCACCTACACCCCAAGAGCCCTCAACGCTACCGTTATTTGTACAACCTGTTATTGTTGCTCTGCCTGCAACGGATGTATCACCCTTAGTTTCCAAAATACCGAAAATACCGCCAACACCTGTTGAAGAAGCAGTAATCGAGCCGTTATTTACACAGTCAACGATGCTTACGCTATCGCTGCTCTTTGTATATCCAACTATACCACCAAGTGCCCAAGTACCACTTACATCACCGTAGTTTACACAATCAACAACGAGTTTGTTACACAAGCCTGCAATACCGCCTGCCTGACCTCTCGCCTTAATTGTTCCGTAGTTATAGCAATTTTCAATCTTACCTGTATTCTTTGTTGAACCTGCAATACCACCAACGCAGTCACTTCCCGTACTTGTTACGTTACCAAAGTTTACACAGTTGATAATATCATGTCCGCCAGAACCTGCAACACCACCGATAATATAGCTTGAACCGGTTACGTTACCGTAGTTTACACAGTTGATTACTGTAGATGCCTGATTTTCTGCATTACCAACTACACCACCGAGTGTGCTAACACCGCTTACAGTAGCATAGTTAGTAAGATTTTCAAGAACGCCACCGTTAGCTACGTAACCAACGATACCGCCGATTGTATCCTTACCGTTAACCTTACCGTAAACGGAAAGATTCTTAAGATAACCTGTCTCAATTGTGCCAAACAAGGATTTTGTATTATTCAAGCCTCTGATTGTGCAGTGATTACCGTCAAGCATTCCATAGAATCCCTTTCTATCTGCCCAACCGGGGAAATCACCAATGTTGAGATTATGACCGTTAAGATCAATACTTTGAGTCATCTTGAAATATTTGCCTGAGAAATTAGGAATTCTTGCTTCCGATTCATTTACAACCTTTGCAATATAAGCAAGGTCTGCACCGCTTGTGATAAGGAAGGGATCGTCTTGAGTACCGCTTCCCTGCAAGCTTGTGCTTACAGATTTACCATCCCAAACAGCAATAGTTGAGTAATAAACTGTCTTTTCAAGAACGTCTTGCTTTGTATCAAGAATAATATAATCGTATTCTGCAACGTAACCATCGATCTTGGGGGTTGTGATTTCGCACATGCCCTGATCATTGGATTTTACGTACATCATCAAAGGTGTTCCTTCACCGTCAACAATATTGGTTATTGTTGCATACAAGCCAACTTCAGTCGTAGCAGCAACGCTATCTCCTGCCCAAAGCTTGATAATTACATGATAATTGAGTTCTTCAACGGTTACCTTTGTAACATCGTTAGAATCATAACCTACGAATGCCTTAAAGCCTGCAATTGTGCTTTCATTTGCAGATGTATATATACCTGCATTACTGTTCCAACCAAGGTCGAGGTTAAGATCTCCGTATTTACCGAGAATAATATCTGACAAGCTCAATACACTTGAGGTATTACCAAGCTCTACAGAATTTTCGTCAAAGTATTTATCGCCTTTAAAGAATGTATCAATAGCCGCGCCTGCACCAACAACCGTGCTCTTATAGTAAGTGCCGTTGCTGTAATATTTTTCAAACAAGCCCTGAAGTGCGAGTGCAACGGGATCGTTAGTAGCGGATGCTATTCTCTGATATCCACACTCACATGTGTATACCATAAATCCTTCTGCATTAAGAACACCGCCGTCAAATGTGTGGGGCTCTGCATCGTAGATATATCCACATTCACATCCCTTATGGTGAGATTTTTCATCATAGGAATCCTTGAAGCTATGTGCGGGAGCATTGATAGAATCTGTCAAATCCATTGTGAACTGATTGTGCTCCTGATAGTACTTACCTGTATCAGTAGAAATCCATTCAACGTCCATCATGCTTCCGTCTTCATTGAAGTAAAACATACATACCATACCAACGCCGCCCTTTTGGGGATCCATCCACTGAGGGTCGATAACCATCTGATTAACAACGTTGCCGTGTACACCCTTGCTTTGAAGAAGTGTTACATCCTCAAAAGGAGTATGACCACTTAATACCATAATAATATTAGGATGCTTGGAAACGAATTTTTCCCAAATCTTTACACCATTGTTATATCCTCTATTATTGTTATCTCCAACGCTAGTATCAACGTCAGAGCTGGACTGGATAATACCATAGCTTGGAGCATTGGTTGCAGAGATATGATCTCCGTCAAAGTTCTGATAGCCGTGAGTAGTAACGATTACTCTATAGTCAGGATGAGAAAGAACTACATTATTAGCCCACTCAAGCATCTCGTCACTTGCACCAAAGTCAAGAACCAAGAACAAGTACTTTACTGATCCGATTTCAAACTCCATATAAGAGTTTCTAATGTCACCCTCAGCAATAAAGCCGTCAAGCTGACTCATATATGCATCATTTGCAAAATACTTGAGGAAGTATTTTGACTCGTCATGGTTACCGCGAGCAAGAGTATAAGAGATTTTGCCGTCCATCTTGGAGATGTACTCATAAGCTCTTATCCACTCTTTTTCTTTATCTGCAGTATTCCAGTCCTCGGTAATATCACCAAGTCCGAATACGTGAGCTATCTTCTTGGACTCTTGATTAGCAAGGATCCAATCGTAAATTTTCTCCATCTTTTCGGGAGTATATTTAGAGAGCCACTGAGTATCACCAACAACTGCAAATGAATATGCGTAATCAAATGAAGGCTCGTGAGAATCAATCCATTCCTTAGCTATGCCGATACCGTTGGGAGACAAGTCCTTAATATCGTCCTTTCCACTATCCTTATTAAGTTCATAGTGAACGAGAATATCCTCTGCATTGCTGTCAATTCCGTTTGCTGCCGAGTCAGCAAGCTCTTGTGCAGTTCTTACATCGGAATAAGCCGCAACAGATTTGATCTGACCCTTAAAATAGTTTCCGTTGGTATTTCGTCCATCTCCGCCAACAATAAATCTGTATGTTGTGATATCTTCAGCCAAATCATTAACTATAGCTACACTCTGAGCAAGCTCGCCATCAAGATATACGGACATTGTCTTAGTTGAATAATCGAATGTAAACGCGATATGTACCCAATCGCCTGTTCTTACGTCAACCTCACTGAACTTAATATCCTTAACATTACCGGTAGTATCGTGATAATAAAATCTCGGAACACCGTTTTCACAAATTTCAAAGTGCCAGTCCTGTCTAATACCCATATAGTTACTGAAAACAGCACCTACTCTTCCTGTGAAGCCGGGATCAACATAAATGTCTGCCTCAACTGTCAAGGGAGTCTTTTCAAATCTCTCATCGAGCTTATAGAATGTTGATGCCAAAAATTCCATTCCGTCAAGAACTAAGTCGGGATTCTCATTTCCGGCATTATTGTACTCGTCATAAGTAATTTTTGCTGACATTTTGCGTCCGCATTCCATACATGTGTATGTTTTTAAGCCGTCACTATCCAGGGTAGGAATAATGGTAACTACACCGTTATTCCAAACGTGCTCTTCATAACTGCCTTTTTCTCCGCACTCACACTTATACCAGTGATGCGTTTCGTTATTTGTATATGTATCATCAAAAGTATGAGTATGCTCGGGTGTGTTGGTTGTTCCCCAAGTGCAAGAGCAAAGAAGCGCAATCACCAACACAAGTATAACTGTTAAAATTCTGATTTTCATTTTAATTCCCCCTATTTTTGGTGAATTCTATTCCATTGAAGTAAACAATGGGTTATTTTCTTTTTATACCGTTTGCATCAATTGTAGCAACCTCGGAAGTATCGCTCCAAAGTGCCCCAAGCCAAGTGAAGTTAGTTCCGTTAAATCCAACCTTGATATTACAAGAATCGGGAACATTTTCAACGCAAAGCTCAACGGTTGTTACATACTTGTCACCAACCTTTTCAGTTTTGGATACACCGTACGTAATATTATTTGAATATGTAGCAACACCCTCATAGAAAATAACCGTATAAGATGCGCCACTATTCAACTTGAATTCTATATTATCATTAAGCCACCAATCACTATTGAGTGGGCTCCATTCTCCGTGAGTAAGTTCAAAGGATATATAAAGATTGCCGTCCTCGATCATACCGGAGAATTTAACAGATACGTTACCATTAGTTGCAGAAATAACGTCACCAGCATATTCGCCATCTGTAATTTCAGCATCAAAGGTAATTCCTCCAATTTTAAGGTCGCCAACAACAACCTCAATTGTTGCAGACTTCCCTGCACACTCAACCGTGATTGTTGCACTACCCTTTTTATAAGGTGTCAAATTTCCATTTGCATCAACAGCAACTACTTCGGGATCACTTGAAGTAAATTTCACAAAGTAATCAACATCTATTGATTTTTTAACCTCTAATTTGTGTGTTGTCGCATTTTCAGAAAGTCCAAGCTCAAGCTTTTTGTCAACTATCAGCTCAAAATCTGCTTCGCTTTCGCGATTTTCAAAAGAAACACCGTTAAGGAAATTAATACCTGCATTAACAATCTTCTGTACGGCATCTACATTCGCACCCTCTTTATAAAGCTCCTCGCTCGCAAGTCTTGCAACGCTATCGGAAGCATATCTTGAGGAATACATATACATGCCCTCGGGATTCTTAATATATGCTATAGCGGTATATGAAGTATTGAGATCCTCATAAAGTACGTCCAACAATCTACCGCTAAAATAGATGTCGGAATAATCATCGTCGATTTTTTCCACCTTGACCTCTGATTTTACATGCTTATATGCAATGTATGATTCTTCCAAGGCAGTAAAATAATCTCCGTTGATATTGTGTTTGTCAAGCTCTGCGGTAGGAACGAAAATAAATCCGTATTCATAATCGTTATAACTGTCATAATTAGTTAAATTAGCGCGGAATTCAAGTCCGTTTTCATCTGCTAAAAGCTTGATTTCATTGTCTATGCTTACTTTTTCATTAAAATATGAATTGTTTTCTATTTCAAATGTTTCAAGGAGTGTAACAAATGCTTCTCCAAGATATTGCTGTCCTTGTGCATTGAAATGCCAATCATCATGCTGTGTAAGAGGCATACAATCAACACAACCAACATTTTCAAGAGTATCAGCAACTGTTGTCATAGCAGTTCTTACCATCCCCTGATACGTGGGAGGTGCGCTATTTTTGGAATTCCACTTAGGAAGACCGCAGATGAAGGGCACGTTGCCACAATCATAGCCCGTTACTTCACTAAGCATATTTCTTGTATCATAAATAAGAGTTTCGAAAAGCTCTCTGTATGCAGAAGCCATTTCAAGCGTAAACATTTCCGCCTCGCCCTGCATCCACCACACGCCCTTAATAACGGGTGTGTAGCCGTCCTCAATCAATAATTTGATAGCATGGGTAACCGTATCTTCAAAACGGTTATACATATTACCTATCAAAGGATTTTTGGACATATCAACGTTATTGTTTTTAATATATGTGGGAGAGGTCCATGTTCCCTGCTTTAAAGAAACATCATATTGTGTGTCGGGATAAAGATGTGTAGCTCCCCAAGCGCACTTGATAATTGCGTTCATTTCACCGTAATCGGCAATTGCATTAGCAATACCGATTTCAGCACCTGAACGAGTGGGCTGAACACCCATACCAAGCTTTACGGGCTCAAATCCGTAGTCAAGATTGCTTCCATTCCATCGTTCTTGAGAACCGTAATATAAGACGTTCTCAAAACCGTTTACAAATCTATCATCGGATTTTGCAATTTTATTTCCGGTATCCATACCGTAACCAACTGCATTTGACTGACCTGCAATCAAATATACGTTAATAATTTTTTCAGTTCCCAAAATGACCTCTTTATTCCCCGATCCCGTGCCTATACCAAAAAGATCGCACGAAGTCAAAGAAAATACTAAAACCACTAACAATAATAAACAAATACCTTTAATTTTCATAATTGTTTACCTCGTTTTTCTCGTTTGTTATGTGGCAAGAAAGGGCATCTGCCCTTTCTTGCATATAGTTAATTATTCAGCAGGAACGTATTCCTCAACCTTACCGTTTTCAACACAATCTGTTGCAGTAGAGGTTGTAGTACCGTAAATCTGACCTACGCCCTTAGCAGTAGTACCGATAACTGTACCATAGTTTGTGCAATTTGTTACGGGCTTCTTCGCAGTACCAACAATACCACCAATCTGTCCATATTTAGTTGTTGCACCTGTAATTGTACCGTAGTTTACACAACCGGAAATTGTACCCTTATCCTTTGTAGAACCGGAGATTCCTCCAACAGAAACGTTAGCACCTGTTACGTCGCCCCAGTTTACACAGTTTGTAATATCCTTACCACCGGAACCAACGATACCGCCTACGATGTAGGAATCACAAATTACTGTACCATAGTTTACACAGTTAAGAAGTGCGCCTGCACTATTTTCCTGGTTAGCAACGATACCACCAACTGTTCCCTGACGTCCATTGGATACTGTAGAAGTTACGTTAACATAACTTGTAATGTTTTCGATAACTGCATTTGTTACTGTGTAACCAACCAAACTTCCAACACCAGAGTTACCCTTCACGTTACCGTAAATGCTCAAATTCTTAATAGCACCTGTGTTTACACATCCGAACAATGCTGCGGATGTTGAAGTTGTGGAATGATCAATATTGATACCTCTAATAGAGCAGTTATTACCATCAAATGTTCCAAAGAAACCCTGATAGTTGTTCCAACCTGCATGCATACCAACGATAAGGTAGTGACCGTTAAGGTCGATGCTCTTTGTCATCTTGAAGTACTGACCCTTGAATGTAGTGATCTTGTTGATTGTACCTGCAGCACCTTCAACCGCATTGATCTGAGCTGCAAAATATGCAAAGTCAGCTGCACTCTGAATAAGGAAAGGATCCTCTGCTGTACCTGTACCTGCAAGAGATGTGCTTACGCTTGTACCGTCCCAAACGTCAACCTGTGAATAGTAAATTGTTACTGAGCTATTGCCAAGCACGAGTACCTTTACGTAATCGTGAGAAGCAACCAATCCATCAATAGCCTTTGCATTGATTGTAGCAATTTCGCCGTAAGCAAATTCAAGTGCTTCAGCAGCGGATGCTACTGTACCGTCAAGATTCAAATAATTTACTGTTACAGTATACTTTGCAGCTTCTACTCTTGTAGTACCGCAGTTACCGCAAGTAAATGTAATATTACCGTCAGCAAGAACACCAGAATCCCAAGCGTGACCCTTTGCAGGAATTACAACATTAGCAATAACCTTACCCTCTGCATCATAATATTTCTTACATGATGAGCAGTAATCGTATGCTACGTTACCGTCTGCTTCACAAGTTTCTTCAAGAGCATCAGTATGTGTCATTTCGTGCTGAGCTACCCCAACTGTTCCGTTATTTACGCAAGCTGTCTTTGTTACGTCAGCCGAAGTAATGCCGTCAATACCTGTGCTTGTGCAAAGTGTACCTTCTACATTACCGTAGTTAACACAACCTGTAAGTATAGCGGATATAGAACCATTTCTAACACCTGCAATACCGCCTGCATTCACTGTAGAGCTAACGTCACCGTAGTTATAGCAGTTAGTTAAATTACATGCCCAGTAAAGATTACCAACAATACCACCTGCGTCCTTGTCAGCACTTACTATACCCCAGTTAGTGCAATTTTCAAGAGTTCTACCAATCAAGCCTGCGATACCGCCGACATTATTGCCACCGGTTACTGTACCATAGTTAACCAAGTTGGTAGCGGGTGTATCATTGCTCTGTTCCATATTACCAACTATACCGCCAACGTTACCGTTACCATTCATGGTAGCATAGTTTGTGATGTTTGACAAAGGAGCCAAACGGTTATAACCAACAAGCACACCAACGGAAGAGGATCCCTCAGGAACTTCCACTTTACCGTAAAGGCTGAGATTCTTTACCCATCCGCCTTCAATACAGCCAAACAAGGACAATGTATTGTTGATTCCTCTGATGGAACAGTTGTTGCCATCCAAGTAACCGGCAAAAATCTGTCTGTCACCCCATGCGCTTCCTGTACCGATGTGAAGAGCATAACCGTTGAGATTGATGGACTTTGTCATTACGAAATACTGACCGCTAAATGCAGCAGTTTTTACTTCAAGAGCATTTACTACCTGTGCAATATATGCAAGGTCTGCACCGCTCTGAATGAGATAAGGATCTTCAACTGTACCTGAACCAGCGAGAGATGTGCTTACGGATTCACCGTCCCAGAGTGAAAGCTCGGAATAGTAAATTGTAAATGTGTGCGTTGTTGCATCGTTAAAGCTGAACTTAACGTAGTCGTGAGATGCAACTCTGTCTACAATTGCAGGAGCATTGATTGTTGCGATGTTGTTTTCAAGTGTTACGTCGCCATCAATTGCCTTTGTCTGTGTTGAGAATTCGCTGTTTGCAAATTCAACTGCATATGTATATGTTACCTTTGTTGCAGTAACATTGAGTGTTACTGTCTTAACTATTGCTTTTTCTGTAGCATCAACGTGAGAAGCATCGTTTTTGCAAACCTTTGTTGCTGTACAGGATGAGTTGTCTGCAGACCACTCATATTTAACCTCATAAGAATGGCCAAGTGCAGGAATTACTTCCTGTGCCTTAATGATATGACCACACTTTGAGCACTGCTTTCCTTCAGTAAGACCTGATGTTGTACATGTAGCAGGAATTTTGTCAAGGATCTTTTCCTGGTGATTTGTGCAAAGACCTACATGACAAACGTCACATTCATAGTCGTTGTTTTCGTCCTTGTGTCCGTTAGCCTTGATTACTTCCTGTTCAAGTGTTGTTACACCGCAAACAGAACAAATCTTACCGTCAGTAAGACCTGTTTCAGTACAAGTAGGTGCCTTACCGGAAACTATTTTCTCTGTGTGAGTAATAGCTCTTGTTTCGCCACAAACGTTACAAGCTGTATCACAAGAGTTGTCGTATGCGTGCTCAGAAAGAACTGCTCCGCAAATCGCACAGTTGTGAGAACCTTCAGCTGCTGCACATTCACTAAGTGTTGCACCGCAAATTTCACAGTTGTGAGAGTTTGCTCCTGCCTTACAGTCGCTCATTTTTGCTCCACAAACCTCACAATTGTGAGAGCCTGTTCCTGCTTTACAGTCGCTTACCTTTTCACCACAAACTGCACAGTTGTGAGAGCCTTCGGCTGCTTCACATTCACTCAAGACTTCATCACAACCCTCACGGTCACAAACATGGTCATTATCGTCACCATCTTCGTGGCCAAGTGCTGGAATCTTTGTCTGTGAAGCAATAACCTCCATACATACTGAGCAGTATGATCCTTCTGTCAAACCGTCTTCAGTACATGTAGCTTCCTTGCCCGCTCTTGTTACTGTAGTGTGAGCAAGGGTTTCACCATAGCTTTCGCCACATTTTTCACATACAGCGGCATCTGAGCAGGTTGCTGTGCCACCAGTGTGTTCACATGCCGGTGTAGGATCGGTACATGCAGTAAATACTGCAAGTGCAAGAACCAATACCATCACCATAACAAGTGTTTTAATGATGTTTTTCATAGTTTCTTTCTCCTTAAAAAAATTTTATGATTAATTTAATAATCAACTACTTAAATTTTGTGTTTTTCCGTCACCACGGTCTGTATTTAACTACGATGTCATCAAAATTGATTTTTTTGTTGATTTCCGAATTTTCATTCAAGAAATTAACCAAATCCTCCATTTGCTCATAGGTAATATTGATATCACCGTCACAAATGGTAACGCGAAGTGCCTTTGAGTCGATCCAAAACAGCTTTTTCTCAAAATCTTCAACGTCGATCGGCAAATTGTTATCCTTAACGTATTGCTTAAACCAATCGTTTTCAAACAAAATGCCTGCAGGCGTATCCAAAGTATATTTTGAAGGAGCCTCTTTTATTTCAAGCTTATCAGGTGTAAGCTTTTCTTCAAATTTAACTCCATCAAGATTAATTTTTGCCTCATTGATAACAAGTTCAGTGTTTGACGCTATGTAAATCTCATATTCTCCGCCCTCAAGCTCAAATGAGTCCGTGGCGTCTCTATAAGATTTAATATCATCAATATCCACCTCAATATCAATGCGCTTTGTTTCATTTGCTTTAACAAATACCTTGGAAAATGCCTTTAATTCTTTTATAGGTCTATATATATCGGAATTTTTCTTTCCTATATATATTTGGATAACGTCTTCCCCGTCATATTCGCCTTCATTTGTGATATTGAGCGTAATTTTGATTTTATCATCCTCAACTACACAATCAAAATTTGAATAACTGAATTTCGAATAGCTTAACCCATATCCAAATGGTAAGATAAATCCGTTATGGTGCAAATCGTAATATCTATAGCCAACATAAATATCATCGTGGTAATACGTGTGGTAGATATCTCTTCTTGCATACTCCTTATTTATGGGGTTTTGGTCAAGAGAAGAAATCCACGTTTCGGGTAAACGTCCGCTTGGATTGTGGAGTCCAAACAAATTATTAAAAATTGCTTCGGACTGTCCCTCTCCTGCAAGATAAGTAATCATCATTGAGCTTGACAGGTTGTAAACTTCCTCTACGTTAACAACACTTCCACTAACTAAAACGGTTGCAAAGGTAGAAAATACCTCTTTAACCATTTTAAGTACTTCAATTTGCTGTGGGCGAAGCTCAATTGTACTTCTGTCAATTCCCTCCGACTCATCGTGCTGATACTGACCTAAAAATAACAGCACCTTATCATATTTGTTTTGATATTTAAGCAATTCATCCTTGCTTACTGTCGTTTTTTCTTCATCAAAGCATTCAACAAAGTCATAATTGATCTCGTTTGTATTCAAAACGTCAAGGAAGGTTGTGTCACGGTATGCATTTACCCATCCACTTCCCTTTCCGACAAATCGAGCGTGATTTGCAAAATATCCAAGCACCAAAATCTTGTTTTCCTTTGAGACAGGCAAATAATCGTTTTCGTTTTTAACCAAAACAATTGTTTTTTCTGCAACTCCGACCGCCTGAGCGTGAAGCTCATCAAGATCAAGTGTTTCTAACTCTTTAGTATCCTTGAATTTTGAAATTGTCTGATAAAGTTCGTTATCAAGTTTTACAAGATCTTCATCATCAAACGTTTTTCCGTATCCCCTGTCCATAAAATCATAGCTCATTTTAGCCAAGGGCATTTCAATATTAAGTCCGGTTCTGAAGGTTTTACCCTTGTCACTCACCGCACACCAGTCGGACATAATTAGTCCGTCAAAACCAAACTCTTGTCTGAGCTTCTTCTGCAACAAATATTTGGACTCATTAACGTAAACTCCGTTTATTCTGTTGTAGGACGTCATTATTGACGATGGCTTTGAGTATTTCAAGGTATATTTAAAACCTCTTAAATAAATTTCGTTCAAAGCACGAAGTGAAACCTCACTGCTGTTTACCGTTCTTCCGTGCTCTTGAGAGTTACACGCATAATGCTTGACGCACGCTCCAACACCGTTGTTTTCAAGTCCGTTTACGTACTGCGCTGCCAAGACACCGGTTAAGTATGGATCCTCTGAAAAATATTCAAAGTTTCTGCCGCACATTACGTATCTTTTGATATTAATTCCGGGAGCTAACAAAATGTTCGTCTTATGATGAAGACATTCCTTTGCAATAAGCTCTCCCGTTTCGTAGCAGGCATCCTTATCAAAGGATGCCGCTAACGCACTCGGTGTGGGCATACAAACCGTCTGAATTACTTCGTTTTGTTCTGTAAAGCCATTCTTAAGGGGCTTTCGGAGTCCGCTTGGTCCATCGTTTAAAACAATGCGGTTATCTGGATCGCGATAACTCGCGATCTCCCAAGCGTTAAGCCCCGTAAGATATTTATATCTGCTATATCTTTCGTTTTTATCCATAATTACTGAACCAAATCATTAATTGAGAAGTATGAATCTATACTCTCCTCTGCATTGTCCACAACTTCACCAACAACCAAATAACTATCTACAGCAGACTTTACACCGTCAATTACGGATATGTTATTGTAATTGAAGCAAAGCTTAATATCATCAGGATTTGTAATTCCCAAATCCTTATAGCCGATATAGAGTTCAAGCATCATACCTTCAGATTTTCCGCCATTAGCAAGGCCTTTTGTTGTAACGTGGTAATCATAATCGGAAATCTTTTTATTATATACCTTATTACCAAGCTCCAAGGTAATGTCGCTATCATTAAGACTGATACCGTTGCCGTAAACTCTTAAAAGATTCGCAGCGCTCAAGCAAATTGTTGTTCTCTTGCTTGCATCAGAGCCAGCAAGGTAAATAATGAAATCGTCATTATTTCCCTTTTGTCCCATATCACCGCGCTTCCAATTTTCGCCGTCGGTCCAAATTTCGCTATCTTTGATATTAGCCGCAATATAAAGTCCGTTTTCGCCTTTGATCACGTAAACTTCACCAAGACCATTCGGCAAAAGATTCTTCTTGGCGCCTGAATATTCGTTCAAATTACCGTCAACGAAAGCAACCTTATCACTCACGTTTACTTTAAGCGAAAATTCTTTAATACCTTCAGCGGTTTTAACTGTAAATTTAACGTCTTGTTCACCAGGTTTATTAACGTCGTAATCGGAATATTTCTCGACCTTAACATAACCTGTATAATAGTTAGTAAAGCTTGCTTTTACATATTGAGGAAGTTCAACCTTTGAGCCAAGAGGAACATTGATCGTTTCCTCAACAATTGATTCAACAACTCTTGTTTCGTTATAAGAAATAATTTCAGCGGCGATTCTGTTACCCAAAACATTATTGCTCTCTGCACCAAAGTGCCAAGGCTCAAACGTATTTGTGTAAAGATCGGTTGTCTTGATCCAAGAAACGTTATTCATATTTTTTGCAACGTTTTCTTGAATATCTCTTAATGTATTAGAATATTTAGCGCTGTTTGTCAATGCCTCAGTTACAACCACGGGCATATCGTTATTACCAAAGTATGCTCTGAAATCATTAATAAAATATGTCAATGCCTTTTCATAAATTGCCATATTTTCATCAAATTTAGCATCCTGCTCGCCGTGAACGAATGCCATACCGTCAATCACGACCTCATAACCAAGATCCACGAGTTCTGCAGTTGCTTTTTCAATCAAAGAATACAAATTATAAGTAAGAGGACCTGTTCTGTCTCCCCCACTCGTTTCATTAACCTGATCCGTATTCAAGTACGCAGAAACCTCAGCGTCATTGAGAGCAGATGAGGAATACCAATGGTCGGTAAATGTTGATCCGCTTGCCGTATATTTAATTATAACAGACTTATATTCTGCATCAAATTTAGGATATGCGGAAGCCATAGTTTGTCCCATGCCTATTTCGGGACCAAATTCGGATGGAAAATCGCCGTATCCAGGCTTTAAAACATCAATATACAAGGATTTATCAATGCCGGGAATATTGCTCAATGCATCCATGGGCAAGCCGTCTGCCAAAATATCAACGTCAATGTTTTCTTCCCTGTCTTCCTCGCTCAAATCATTAACCAACGCTTTGCCGCGAGCTCCCGATTGACCTGCCAAAACGATAAGATGAACCTTGTTTTCTTCATTATCGGGTTGATTAGGATTGTTGGGATGGCAACCAATAAGAGGTAATAACATCAAACAAACTAATAAAATTGATATGAATCTTTTCATTTTTTACCTCCTTATTTACCGAGAACTACTATTTCATTCAATGCCACTGAAATATCCGATTTAACACAAATAACTACGTGGTCTGCCTCAAAGGTATTCAAAAATTCAATAGTAAACGCGCTTGATGGGAAAATAAATTCCTTTGCATCATTAACGTACTGATCATATGAAAATTGAGGATAATGAACTGCGTTGCCATTACCAAAATCAATATAAACGATTTCTGACAAGAACTTTTCATAGAAAGCGCTATTATAAACTGCAATTCCGCCTATTTCATAAGTTCTATCGAATTTCAATTCAATATAAGAATATCCCTTGCCAAGAGAAACCTCTTTATCTGCTTCGCCCATAAGATTGTAGCAGTCAACAATATAATTATCATTGATTGCACCCGCATTTGTAACGTTTTCAGACTTAACCTCTGCCATCGTAGATATATTGAAATATCCACTTAAATCTTCGGGAAGAGGTTGAATTGAATATGTAGGTCCGTTACAGAAAGGAACTCCGTTTTCATCAAAGTGAAGATAATCAAATGCAAATGCACGTTTTTCATATCTACCGTTACCGTTTCTATCTTGGTGGGCATGATAACCAATCATTATCTGATCACCAATGTTAAAGAAGCAATGGTGAGCAGTACCTGAAGCAAAACCTGTCCACTGACTGTTAACAGTCGCGTTACCTACGTTCGTACCGGGATAACCCAAAAGCAAGTTTGTCCAAGTTCCACCATTATATGGCTTTTCAAAATTACCAAGGGGAGAATCGGACACCGCATAACAAACGTTATAGAATTTATCCCAACATCCGTTAACGGAATAAGTCATATAGTACTTGCCATTTGACTTAATAAGATATGGTGCTTCTACAATGGGAGTACCATCTCTAAACATTTCCCAACTCAAAGGTTTTAAAATAGAATTGGTAGAATTCAATGCACCGGGAACAACAAGGGATGTGTAAGTGCTCCAATCCGCTTCGTAAGGACTTTTCATCTTGACACCCACAATGTGCTGATTTTCATTTGTAGCAACACTGTAATACATATACATCTGCTTGTCATCATCAACAAAAACAGTGATATCCAAAACTCCAAACTTTACGTTCTTATCCAAGAATATGGGAGCATTCAATCCGTCCACCTTGTCGTTCTGCAAGGGTCTATACGGACCCAAGGGATTGTCTGCTACCACAACGCTGTTGCGACGGCGAGAAATACCGTCGGGATCAGTTTGTCCCCTATCCATAGCACTATAGTACATATAGTAAACACCGTCAAAGCAGTATAATTCAGGAGCATATATAGCTGGTGAATCTGCTTCCCAACCTTCAAAACTTGCAGGGTTGTATATAGACGTGTGTCTTGTGTATGAAACAAAATCCGTAGTGGTATAGCAATCAATCACGTTGTTGTCTCTATCACTTGTTCCTACGATATAGTACTTACCGTCCTCAATGTAAACGTGGGGATCGGCTAACGGAATATCCTTAAGATCGTTTACATACCACATCGACTTATCATAAGTCAATCCGCTACCATCGTATGTCAATGCGTGATCAATATAGTCAACACCTTCAACCAAATTTGACTCTACGGTTTCGGGGTATTTGCTTCCATTCCATACACAACCTGACAAAGTTGACAAGAGGATAACCACTATCATTAAGATAGATATTTTTTTGCTCATATTAAAACCTCCAAATCTATCATAAATCTTAAATTCTATCTCCGCAACTATCGTCGAAAATCAAAATTTTATCTTTGTTAAGTGCTAATTCTACTTCCGTATGAGGTTTAATCAATACGTTTGTCGAGATTTTAGCTATAATATTCGCATCTGCAAAATCGGAGTGAATCAAAAGCTCACTGCCAAGCAACTCCACAATTTTTGCATCAACAACGAATTTGTCAGTTTTATTCCCTTCAAACTCGGAATTCAAAACAATATCCTCAGGTCTTACACCAACTCTTATAGCGTGCTTACCTGACAAAGCAGCTTCACACTTAGATAAAAGACCGTTAGCCACCTCGTAAAGATTGTTTACAAATTCTATGTCGGTTGAATTAAGATTAACGTGGACTTTATTTGTTTTTTTCTTCTTTTGAGGTTTCTGATAATATAAAGTATCGTCAACAACAATTTCTTGCTTACTGAACACTTGGGCATTATGTAATATTCCAATATCAGCAGATGGGATTTTTTCAAATGTTAACAAGGGGGCTCTAACCTTAAGAAGCCACTTTTTGTCAACTCTTTCCTTCCCCTCTGCTTTAAATGCAGAAATTATATTTTTGATTTCATTGCCGCATTCAGTACCCGCAGTAATTTTCAATACATCGTCGAGTGTCTTTTCCATCAAAGCAAATTCCATAGAACCGTTCATTTCGAAAAGAGCCTTGTCAAGCACCTTCAAAGCATGCATTTTTTTGAAATCGTCTGTTGCAAGCATTCTCTTAAGATCTTGAATTTTTGCTTCATAATATTTATTGTGACGCTCAACGTACTCATTTGACAATTCAACCTCATATCCGTTTGAAAATATGAGTTTACCGTTATCATATTCCGCATCAAAAATATTCATTGCAGGTGAACCGATAAAGGTAGCTACAAAAATATTTTTGGGATTGCAATAAATTTCTTGAGGTGTGCCGATCTGCTGCACCCAACCCTTACTCATAACAACGATCTTTGTAGCCATTGTCATGGCCTCAGTCTGGTCGTGAGTAACGTAAATAGTAGTTGCGCCAATCTGCTCGTGAATTCTAACGATTTCACTACGCATTTGAACTCTAAGTTTAGCGTCAAGGTTAGAAAGCGGCTCGTCCATAAGGAAAAGCTTTGCATTTCTAACTATCGCACGTCCTAAAGCAACACGCTGCATCTGTCCACCTGACAATTCCTTAGGTCTTCTGTCAAGATAAGGACCGAGATCCAAAATTTCAGCCGCTTCGAATACTCGTCTTCTGATTTCCTCATTACTCATTTTTACATAATGATATTGAAGTTCACCATCTTTTAAAAGATGATACTCATCATCCATTGTGTAACCCTTAGAAGAAATCTTTTTAGCTTCCGCTTCGATTTTCTCTGTTGCATTCTTTATGATATCGTCGGATGATAAAGCTTTTGACTTGCAAAGAATTTTTGCCGCCTCATCACATATTTTCATTTTTGTAGCTACGTATTCAACTACAGTTCCGTAATTCAATGACTTATCATTTGCAGATTTAAATGCATCCTTGAACTCGTCAATTCTGCTATCTGCAACGTCAATAACCTGATTATATGCTTTGATAAGTGTTGCTTCCATAGGTCTTCTGAACTTTTTAGCACGAAGCGGGAATGCAATATTATCAAACACCGTCATCTGTGGATACAACGCATAGTTCTGAAATACCATTGAAATGTCACGGTCCTTGCTGCTTGTATAGTTTGACAAAACCTTGTCGATATACAAGTATCCGCTTGTAATATCTTCAAGTCCTGCAATCATACGCAAGGTTGTTGATTTACCGCATCCGGAAGGTCCAACCAAAACAATGAAATCATTTTCAGATATATCAATATTAAAATCATATACTGCCTGAACTCCGTTGGGATAAATCTTATTAATATCTTTCAAGGATACAAAAGCATCAACTTCATTATTGGATATTTTGTATCCGCTATTTTTTAATATTTTGCCTGCTTCTTTGACGGAAACTTCCATTCCGCCATCAAGTGGCTTAGTATCTGTATTAACCATTTATTCCACTCCTTAATTATCCTTTAATTCCACTGCTTGACATACCCTCAATAATCTTATCTTGGGCTATTATATACATTATAAGTACGGGCAATAAACAAATCACACCGCCCGCCAAAGCAGAACCTATAAGGTTACTTGTTTTAGAGTTGTTTATAATATACGCCATACCAACCTGTAGCGTCCACAAATTGGTATCCTTAGCACCGTACAGCATCTGAGGCCAAATCAAATCGTTCCAACCACCCATAAATCCAAACAAGCCCTGAACGAACAAGACAGTTTTTCCAAGTGGCAATACGATTTTATAGAAAATTTTAAGATTACTGTATCCATCCATCTTGGCTGATTCAATCAAATCCTTCGGTATTGATTCAAAGAATGTTTTTATAAGATACATTCCATAAACACCACCAAGTCCAGGAATAATAAGAGCCAAAAGAGACCTATTAAGTCCCATAGAATAAACCATTGACTGATTACCTACCGCAGTTGCAGCGCCCGGAATAATCATTGATGCAATAATACCGGCGAACAATACGTTGCGATACTTAAAATCTATAAATGTAAATGCATATGCCGCTAAGGATGCCACGAGCAAATACAACAAGGTTCCGCCTATTGCAGAAAAGCAGCTATTCAAAAACCAAGTGCCGATTTTGTAGTCTTGAACGGAGTTAACCTGTCCAATACCCTCGGGAAGCTTTCCCAAAAGAAGCATTTCATAGTTTTCTAAGGTATATCCGCTGTGAGGATAAAACAATTCTTTAGGATAAAGCATTGTGTCAGTATATCCTCTGAGCGAGCCGAAGAACATAATAACAAATGGTGATAACCAAACTATGCAAAATATCAACAAAAATGCAAAGGATACTACCTTGCCAATATTAACTTTTTTCTTTTCTCCAAATTCTTTCTTTTTACGAAAGCCTATGTACTGTTCTAAAGTTATTTGATTTCGTGCCATTTGTTATATGCCTCCGAAATTTTAGTTCCTGTTTTCTTTTCGCGAGTGATATACATCTGAATACCGGATATAATTCCCGCAAAAAGTGCGAATACCAAGCTTGCAGCAGCACCAAGTCCATACAAACTGGATTTAAACTGCAAATTATTCGCTACCAAATCTTGAATAAAATACATTAATGTAGAAGTTTTACCGCCTGCGGGCATACTTGCAATTGCCGCAATTGACGGTCCGCCACTTGACAAAACGTAGTTCTGTCCATAAAGTCCAAGATAGCCCAAAATCGTTGTGAACAAGCATAAAACGAGCTGGGGCTTAATTCCCGGAACGGTAACGTTTAAAATTTTTCTCCAAGTTGAGCAACCGTCTATGTCGGCAGCTTCATAAAGATGCTTTGGAACGTTTTGAAGTCCCGCGCTCAAAATAATGAAGTTACCTCCCCAACCTCCCCACAAACACATAAGGAAGATGGGAATCCATGCGTATGCAATTTCAACAGTTTGCCCAAACAAATCAAATGAAAACCACGTATCTATAAACCACATGGTTTCAATACCAAAAAACTCTGCGAGCACACCGTGTTGAGATTTCGACATAAATAACAAGGTAAAAATAGTACCTGCAGCAGTAAGAGGTACGATTGACGGCATATAGATAAGTGCTCTGAACAATTTGAAGCCGGGTGGCTTCATATTAACTAATATTGCTAAACCTAAAGGTAATAGAATTGCAATCGGAACCATTATCACCGAAAACATTATGGTATGTACAAAAGCAAGCCAAAAGCTATTGTATATACCGGGCATATATGATTTATCAAAAATCATTTTGAACCACATAAAATTGTTAAATTCTTCAATGCCCGGTTTTCCATATTGAAAGTTTGTAAGTGAAATATAAATTCCGTAGAATAGCGGCAACACAAAAAAGGTTATGAATGCCGCTATATACGGTAACAAGAATATGGCTGTTACACCATATTTTTTTAACAATCCTACTCGTTTAGATCTTCGCTTAGCATATTCTTCTAAAACGATAGTTTTTGTCATAAATTTATTCCTAAAATTTATTTAATACCCAAATTCAACAAGTTAATTGCTTCCTGAGTGGAGCTTGCAGTAGCGTAGAATTTTTGAAGTGCTAACTCTACTGTGCAACCGTCAGCAGACAAAAGCTGTGCCTGTACGTCACCCACTGCAGTAGTCAAACCAGCAATCAATGTTGTAGCATACTTTGTGCTCTCAAGAGCGATAATTTCTTCAGGATCACCCATTGCAGTCAATGTGATGCTATTTTCAGCAACTGCCTTATAGGAATCAGATTCATAAACGTTCTTCCAAGCGGGAAGGTGGCCTGCCTTACACCATTTTGTAAGGTTATAGTTGCCGTCTTCGTCCTGACCCTGAGTAAGCCATTCTGCAAATACCAAAGCCGCAGCGATCTTCTGCATGCTTGTTACCTTCTTTGTAACTGTTACAACGTGACCGTTACCATACCATTTAGAAGCTGTTTCTGCAGGAGCATCCTCAGTAGCCATATAATAGGGACGAGCTACTGCATAAGGATTTGCATATACAGGATCTGCCGCATCTTCAGCAGTAACACCAAGCTTGCCTGCAGTTGAAAGCTGCTTATTGTTCCACCAAATATCGTAAGTATTAGCAACCATCCAAGGACCTTCGGAGAACATTACAACCTGTCCTGTGGGGAAAGCAGCTTCCTTATTACCTGCATCACCGTACAAGCCGGCATTGTAACGCTCAACGTGATCTGTGACATACTGAACAAGACCTGCATTGTTTTGGAAATTAACCTTACCGCTTGCATCGAGGAGAGAACCGCCGTTTACATACAAAGCAGTCAAGTTATCGCTTTCCTGTGAATGGAAGAACGCAGGATAGAAGTTTTTCATAGTTGCCTGTGCAGCAGAATCCAATTTTGAGTTGCCATCTTTCAACTTATACCAAGAGTGATCTTGATCGAGGTTGATGTTTCTTACCCACAATTCGCCGGAGTCCGCCAAATTTCTCAAGCCCTCAAGCAATGTCTGATATTCCTCATATGACTGAGGCACGAAACGTGTATTGCCATCAAAACCAAGACCGTTCTTCTTGATTATATCCTGTCTGATCTGTGTCAAATATCCGTGAGCATCAACGGGAATACCATAATGCTTACCCTCATGGATAGTAGTCTTTTCGATATTGTCATAAGCATTTGCAAAATTAATGCCAACACCGGTCTTTGCAATCAAATCATCAAGGGGATAGAAATAGCCCTTAAGAGCATATTCAATATTCTTTTCATTGTGCATCAAGCAAATGTCAGGGAAATTGGCATAGTCATTTGCGTATGTACTGTCAAGAGCGTTGTAGTAGTCATAGTGACCAACACTTGTAACCTTGATTTCAATCATACCCGCATATTCTTTGTTGAATTCCTTAACCATATTCAACAAAATTTCCTGGTCGGGCTGACCGATAACGCTCCACAAATTAAGCTGAACGTTTTCAAGAAGAGTCACGTCAAACTTACCGTCATCTCCCAAAGGAAGGTCATCTACAATAGGATCCGAGGGGGTATTTTCGTTACCGGTACAACCAACCAAGGTTCCCATCAACGTTGCGCCCATCAATGAAACAATCATCAATAAGCTTAAAATTTTCAATAAGTTCTTTTTCATAAGAAGTTTCCTTTCTATTTTATGATTTATCAATCACATTCTCCTTCGTCAATATAGTGAGTATCAACAACAACGTCACTGAAAATCAAATTAAACAAATTTTGCCTTTTATAAGTAAACAAGCTAAAGGCATTAACTATTCCACCAACAACAATAATGGTTAATATCACCATTGCCAATGAAATATTGCAATCAGTGCTCACGGGCACAAACATTGCCTCATACCCACCATTGAACGGTGGAAAAAGATATAGAACGAATGCTACGGGTATAAATCCAAAGCAGTCAATAACAGTTTTAAGCAGCGGAACGTACCAGGCATTCGCTTCCCCGTCCGTCCTAATTACACCCAAGCCAAACAATTTATAACCCAATGTTTTTTCGTCCTTGAACAAATATTTTGGCACAAGCTGAATGATAAAGCATGCTATAAATACCGACAAAACCAAAGTAATATTGATATATCTCGCTTCGGCACAATAGGCATTTTTGTAATCCGCGTAATGAGTTGAATAATACGGCTCGCTTTTAATAATAAGCGTCTCCGCTTCTTCAAGCATGTTAGCGTATGCATTGTAGTAAGAGCGATAGTATGTCGCTCCCGTTTGACCTATGGTATCGGAAGAGTCGATAAATAAGTAATGGAACAAATAGTATGCTACCTGAGTATTCAAAACAGGAATTTCACTAAGTTCCTTGTTAAACGAGAACATAAACGTTGCATCATCACCAAACGCCCTCTTGTATATTTCAAAAATATCTTCGTTTGATTCAAGTGTTACGCTTGAATTACTCGGCAAATACCTTGTATAAAAATACGCGATATTGTCATTTTCTGCCGAATGAACACCGTTTATCATCACATCGTGGTTAGAGTCAAACACAAAATCGGGCTGCTGATTGTTTCCAAAAATCTCATAGGATAAGCAAATTGCTCTATAGAGATTTTTCAAAACAACAACGTCAGTCGTGGCTCTTTCGCCGTCAACATATTCAACAATATGAGTTTCCTTTGTAAATTGCTCGTAATATGCAATTTCATCCTCAACTGTTTTCTCTAATGCTTTGTAAGCCGATGTGTTTTCTGTGATTTGAAATAATCCCGAAAAAACAACACCGGCAATCAAAGCTACCAATATGAAGTCTATCGCAAAGCAAACAAAGCGCTTACTTAACTTTGCCGGCGACGATCTTTTTAAAATATCAATATTGGAAACAAAAAAATTCACTGTTAGTCGTTTTTGTCATCCAAGAACTCGCAATAAACGGGATCTGTAGGAATCTTCTTAGCTACTTCAGCAGCATCTGCAGTTGCAGAGTAGTTAGAGAATGTAGCATCGCAGCTGAAGTGGTAGAAACCAACGTGGCTGGCAACGGGCTGTCCATCCTCATAAAGAACTTCCAATTCGGAGCTGAGCTGGAATGAGCCCATATAGTTACCGTTTACATATACATGGAAGTTTGCACCGTCGCGAGCAATTCCAAGCTTAAAGGTTGTTTCATAAGTGATTTTGTTGTCACCTGTGTTCCAAGCATAGTCATGATGTCTTGCCAAAGAGTCTGTAATTCCGTCTTCCCAAGCCCAGTGACCGCCTTGAGCAACTTCAGCAACACCAAATTCATTCCAATGGTTGTTATCTTCACCTCTTACGAAATTACCATTTTCGTCATAATAGTCGCCCAAACCGATGGAAGCGTTCAAGAAAAATGCAACCATAGTTTCAACGCCATTAGCGTTTTCATTCTGAGCAACGATACCAATTTTAGGCCATCTGTCATCCCAGTTTACAGAGTGAACTGTGATATCAGTTTCAACGTACCACTGTGTAGAGTAAATATCAGCGATATAGTAGAAGTTTGTAATACCGGAGCTTGTTCTGAAGGAACCTGTTCCTGTTGCTTCATCCCATTCATTTGTGAAATCATCTTCAGAAGGGATCATAGACAATTCTCTATCAATAAACACCTTAGAAACGACAACCTCAAAAGAACAAGATTTCGTATTGTCAACGTTTGATGTAACTGTAATTGTTGCAGTACCGGGAGCAATTGCTTCGGCTCTCTTTGCATTAATTTTAACGATTTCGGGATTGCTTGATTCGTATGTACAAGCTCTCTGAGCTGCGCTCAAAGTTGAGTTACCTTTGATTTCATAGAAATTTGTAAGCAAGATGGACTCACCAATTTTCATTGTTGTGGATTTCTCAGTTGCTTTCAAAGAAGCAATGATTTCCTTCGTTTCTGTTTGATTTCTGTCGTCGCAGCCAACTACTGTCAAACACAACATAGAAAGCAAAAGCATTAAAGATACTGCTGTAATTATTCTTTTCATAATAACAACTCGTGATAACCAGTTGTACCTCTGATTACCTATTCTCCTTTTTTATTATTTTTGACCGTGAGTACAACACAGTATTTGTCACATACATTTTATCATATAATAAAGAAGTAAAAAACCTCTTCAATTGCACACTTGGGTGTCAAATATTCTCATTTTTGCCTCTTTTTTTCCAAATTATATAATAATTAGAGAGCTTTATTGTGCACTTTATATAAATATTGGCATTTTCGCGCGTTGACAAAGTTTTTAAAATATGTTAATATGTAACCAAGCAATTATGAAAGGAGGGTAAAATATGTATATAAGTACTTGGGGAGAAAAAATCGTAATAGATAAGATCCAAACCAACACTTATCTTGAGCCGATTATGGCAGGAATTACTTATCCTAACCCCTCATATAGAATAATGCACAATATTTCAAATGAATTTCCCTATGATGCCTATGTATTCGAATACGTTGTCAAGGGCACAGGATATATAGAAACTCCTGAGAAAAAATACACGGTAACAGAAGGGGATTTTTATTTTTTAAACAAGCTTCGCTATCATATTTATTATCCAGACCCCGATGATCCTTATGAAAAAATATTCATCGTTTTAAAGGGTAAATTCGTTGACTTTCTTGTGTCAAATCACCTTTCAAACGATAGCGTGTATATAAAGAAGTGTAATATGCACAACTATATGATGCACGTTATCAATCTATTGAGTAGTGATGAATCTATCAACTATGACCGATTAGCAGTTTGCGTTTTGGAAATTTTCCAATTGGCATTTCCCTCCCCTTATAAAACAGTTCCAAACACAAGCAAGATTCCGGAAATGATAAGAAATTATATCGACGTGCATATTCGAGAAAAGATTACGCTTGAGGATATTAGCAACAACCTATACATAAGCAAATCGCATATTGAACGCGCCTTCAAAAAGGAATATGGAGTAACACCACTTACGTATTACACCAACCAAAAGATTGCTCAAGTTGCGTCAATGTTAGTAACTACCAACTGTTCTCTTTCTCAAATATCACAGCAGCTTGGATTTTCCGACGTAAAATACATGTCAAAAAGCTTTAAAAATATCACAGGAAAAACCCCTTTACAATATAAACGTGACAAGCTCTCCCAGGTAAAGATGGGGCAATAAATTCTCATTATATCATTAAATAGGCTGTCTTTGCCACAAAATAAAATGCATTTTTTAGAGAGGTAGATTAATATGAAAAAAGCTGTATGGATAGTTTTACTTGTCCTCGCATTATCCCTCATTACCGCATGTGAGTGGATGCCCCCAAACCAATCATCACAAAATTCAACCACTAATGATTTAAACCCAAATGAAATTGTGGACGTGCAGGTTAGTGCCGCCCAAACGAATTTCGCTTTCGGTGAAGAATTCAATTATGAAGATTTATTTGTCACGGCGACTATGTCAAACGGTAAGCAAAAGGTTTTATTCGCAGACAACTATTCTGTTTCTTGCGAAAGCTACAACTCCATGAGAGCAGGTACTTATGAAGTGAAAGTGGAAATCAAAGACACAAGTATTGTACAATACTACGATGTAAAAGTAGAACCCGCCAACAAGCTTAAGGTTCTTATGATAGGAAACTCTTTCGCAGATGACACTATTAACTACGCTTATGAAATTGCCAAGAGTGTAGGTATTCCCGAAGAAAACATTCTTATCGCGGATATTTATATCGGTGGTTGTTCCCTTGCAACACATTGGTCAAACGCGCAATCCAACTCCCCTGCCTATCGCTTTGGATTGGAAAAAGAAGGATGGTTCGACGGTAGTTCATACACCGGATGGACTATGGAAGAAGCAATTATGTATGCCGACTGGGACTTTATCACGTTCCAACAAAACAGTGGCAATAGCGGTGGTCCAGCTTCCTATTCTTGCTTGCAAAATTTGATGGATTACGTTTATGATATTGCAACAGACGAAATAAACAATCCAAACGCAAATCCCGACGTTAAATTTGTATGGCATCAGACTTGGGCATATCAGCAAGGTACAACAGCATCTGCCTTCTCTACATATAATTATGACCAGATGACAATGTACAATGCTATTATGTCCTGTTTGAATAATTTCGTTTTGGATAAAAATTTCTTTGCAATCATCCCCAACGGAACAGCAATTCAAAATGCAAGAACATCAAGCATTGGAGACACCTTCAGCCGCGATCAGCACAACCACTTGAGCTACGGCGCAGGCAGATATATCGCCTCTATGAACCTTGTAAGCGTTCTCACGGGTATCGATATGTCAGATTTGACTTGGAAGCCCACAGATAGTGGATTTGATTATCCCTTGACTGAAACTGAAATTGAAATTTGTAAGGAAAGCGTTGCAAACGCAATTGTCAATCCCTTTGAAATAACAAAATCAAAATATCCTCCCGTGCCAACAGACCTCTCCGATTTGTTTGAGGGCGAAGGAACTGAAGTAAATCCATATCTTATCCAGAGCGCAGACGATTTGTGGGCTCTCTCCAACTTCACAAAGGGCAAGAGCTTTACAGATACTAATACATATTTCAAATTGACAGCTGATATTGATCTTAGCGCAGATAATTGGGTTCCCATTTGCTCCTCCGCAGAAAGCGGTTGGGTGGCAACACCAAATTCCTTCAACGGAAACTTTGACGGAAACGGAAAAACCATTACGTTCAAAGGCAACTACACAGGTGACACTTGGGCAAAGGGCTTGTTCTCTGCTGTTGGCGGATATGTTCACGATCTCACCCTTAAAGGCGAAATCAATATTGAAAAGGGTCGAGTAGGCTCACTTGCAAGCATGGCAATGGCAGGTGCAAAAATTGAAAATATTACCTCTTACGTAAATATTACAGCAGGAAATAACCAGGTTGGCGGTATTATAGGATATGTTAATACAGATAACGTAACCTTAACCAACTGTGTAAACTACGGCACAGTAACCGGAAGACAGCTTGTCGGAGGTATTGTTGGCGGTGGATTTAAAAATACTGCTTACATAAATTGCGAAAACCACGGTGCTGTAACCGCTACAAACATAGAGGTTGGAGGTATTGTTGGTGAAAAATATCCTTCTGCGACTCTCACTAACTGTAAAAACACCGGCGTTATAAAAGCAGGCAGCACTACAGCAACAAGCGATATAGGCGCTGAAGGCACTTATGCAGGCAATCTCGTTGGTCACCAATATAATTAATAAAAGTTAAAAAATATTCATAGCCACAGTACAAAGCAATTCAATTTAATATTAAACACAAAAGGTGAGTATCTGCATTAAGCAGTACTCACCTTTTATAAATTACGAGCTTTGGGGGTTCACGGTAGTGTGCCGCAGATTCAAGTCCTGTCACTTAGACTATAGGAACATCTTCTGTATTCATTTTATCATACTCACAAATACAAGCGAAAACACAATTTTCAATCTCATGTTGACTGTTTTACGGGGTTAAGAAATATTTAGTAATTTATGGAATATTTCTTTGTTGATTAACACAAAAATATCGATGCAAAATTGTTTAGTTCTAACATAAATTATTTATAATATAATATATAATTGACATTGCATTATAGATATGGTAAACTACTTATTACGGTATCGCACTATGATACTGAATATCTATTTAAGCAGTAACTCTGCTAGGAAAAGGAGAAAATTATGGATTTTGTTAAAGGCTTAGCCATATTTATGGTTATTCTTCTTGTAATCATGATCCCCGTGAACATCGTTCTTAACATGTTCGACAACACAATCGCACTTCTTTTGCCCGGTAATAGATTTTGGGAGCTCGAAAACGAGGATCCCAATGCTATCTATTTCAAGGGTGACTATGACTCCGAGGAAGAAAGAATCGCAGCAGGTAAAGAGCTTTGCTATCAGATCGAGGCTGAGGGCGCAGTTCTTTTGACTAACAACGGTGCTCTTCCCCTTGCGCAAGGTGCAAAGGTTAGTACACTTTCTGTTAACTCTGTAAATCTTACTTACGGTGGTACAGGCTCAGGTAACGTTGACGCCTCCAAGGCTGACAGCTTGAAGGTGGCTCTTGAAAAGTCCGGCCTTATTGTTAATGAAACTCTTTGGAATTGGTACGGAAGCAAAGACGCTTCTAAGCTTATGGATGCAATTGAAAAGGATTCCGGAAAGTCAACCGGTGAGAGCGCAGTTCTTGCAGGACAGGCTCCCATCCTTGAAATCGATCCCTCTGATTATCCCACAGACGTAAAGGACTCCATCGCTAACTACGGTGATGCAGTTATCATCACATTCTCACGCGTTGGCGGTGAGGGCTATGACTGCTCTTTCCCCGGCTATGAGGGTAATGAAAATGCACAGAACTATCTCGAGCTTAATGCTAACGAGAGAGCTCTTCTTAAGTTTGCTTCAGATCTTAAGTCCGAAGGCAAGGTTAAATCCATTATCGTTCTTATCAACACCTCAAACTCTCTTGAGGTTGACTTCCTTAACGATTATCCCGTTGACGCTTGCATGTGGGTAGGCGGTCTTGGTATCGCAGGTACAAATGCAGTTACTGATATTCTCGCAGGTAAGGTTAACCCCTCCGGTAGCCTTGTTGACACATACTGCTACGACAACTTCACTTCTCCTGCAATGAAGAATTTCATTGCTCAGAACTACATCATCGAATCCGGTGTTGAAGTAAGCAAAGACATCACAACATACATGGTATACCAGGAAGGTATCTACGTAGGTTACAAGTACTACGAAACACGCTTTGCTGATGCTATTATGGGCACAGGAAATGCAGGCAACTACGCTGAGCAATATGCTAAAGAGGTTGCTTTCCCCTTCGGTTACGGTCTTTCTTATACAACTTTTGAATATAGTGAAATGACAGTTACAGAGGGCACTAACGAGTACGGTGAAAAGTGCTATAACATCAGTGTTAAGGTAACTAACACAGGCGATGTTGCAGGTAAAGAAACAGTTCAGATTTACCTCTCCTCTCCCTACACTCAGTACGACATCGACAACAAGATCGAAAAGGCTGCAGTGCAGCTTATCGGATTTGGCAAGACTGAAATCCTTAAGCCCGAGCAGTCCGAGGTTATCACAATCTGTGTTGACGAAAGAGATATGGCTGCTTATGACGCATATGGTCACGGCACATACATCCTCGATGCAGGAACATACTACTTCACAGCTGCTACAGATTCACACAACGCTAACTTGAACGTTCTTGCTGCTAAGCAGTTTGCAGTTGAGGGCGGAAACGCTACTCTCGTTAAGACAGTTGAATATGCTGAGCTTGATGCTGTAACATACTCCACATCTCTCAACGGCGAAAAGATTGAAAATCAGCTTCAGAATTCCGACCCCAACGTATATTTTGGTGAAGGAACAATCAAGATGCTTTCCAGAAACGACTGGGAAGGCACATGGCCCACAGGTCAGTACAAGCTTGCTCTTACAGTTGCAATGGCTAAGGAGCTTGACAACCGTTACAACAATCAGCTTCCTGAATACGAACAGATAAAGGCTGACTTCGAAGAAAAGACAGGCAGAGATTGGGACGTAATGCCCATTCTTGGTCAGGCAGGCGAGCTTACTCTCTATGATATGTTTGAGGCTGACTACGACAACAACCGCATCAAAGCATATCAGGATTACAACGATCCCGCTTGGGACGAGCTTCTTAAGCAGGTTACTCTTGAAGAGCTTGTAACTATCGGTGACTGCTTCCACTGGAGACATCCCGTAGCTTCTGTAGATGCTCCCGGTTCTCGTGATGAAAACGGTCCTCAGGGTCTTACAGTTTCACTCTTCGGCGCAGGTCTTCAGGCTGAGGCTACAGCTTTCACATCCGAAGACGTTATGGCTGCTACATTCAACCTTAAGATTATGGAAGCAGTTGGCGTTATGATCGGTAACGACTGCATCGACGCAGGTGTTTCCTGTCTCTACGGTCCCGGTGCTAACACACACCGTACACCTTACGGTGGACGTAACTTTGAGTACTACTCAGAGGACGGCTTCCTTGCAGGTGAAATGGGCGGTATCGAGGTTAAGGGTATCCTTTCCAAGGGTGTTGACGTTGTTATGAAGCACTTCGCTCTTAACGACTCTGAGCAGGACCGTCTTGGTCAGGCTGCTTGGCTCACAGAACAGGCTGCCCGTGAGATCTACCTTAAGGCATTCCAGAAGGCTCTTGAAGAAAACGGTGGACGCGGTGGCGTTATGACTGCTTATACTCGTTGGGGTACAACATGGTCAGCTGCTAACTACGGTCTTATGACAGGTATTCTTCGTGAAGAATGGGGCAACAACTCCATGCACATCACTGATAACATGATCACAGCTAACTGCAACGCTCTCGATGCTGTTATGGCAGGCGGTGTAACTTGCTTTGATGCTATGATGACTTATGCAACTGACGATATCAAGACTGCTACTGAAGATCCCGTTTTCGTTAATGCAATGGTTGAGGCTACACACCACAACCTTTATACAATAATCAATTCCGCTGCAATGAACGGTGTTGGTGCAGAAACTACAGTTGTAGCAACTGCTCCCGCAATCATTAATACAGTTTCTATTGCTACTCTTGTTATTGCCGGACTTGCATTGTTGTTGATCATTTTGTTGCTTATCCTTGTTCTTTGATAAGGATCGCACATTAGTGCAAATAAATTAATTTAATTAAACTCCCTGTCCGTTGCAATACAGCGCAAATGGGACAGGGAGTCCTTTTGACAGGAGTTTATATGAGAAAAGAACTGCTTATCAATGAAAATTGGTTGTTTACCTATCACGACGGAAGTGAAACGGCAGTAAATATTCCACATACTTGGAACAACATCGACGGTCAGGACGGTGGGGACGATTATTATCGCGGCACTTGTACTTATGACAAGAGCTTCCCTGCTCCCATGCACTCTGCTGACGAGAGAGTATATCTTGAATTCAACGGTGTTAATGCATCTGCTAAGGTTATTCTTAACGGCACAACAGTTGTGACTCACGACGGTGGATACTCCACCTTCCGTGCAGATATTACTGACTATTTGTTGGAAGAAAACCATATGAAGGTTGAGGTTGATAACTCTAAGAATGATAGAGTTTATCCTCAAAAAGCCGACTTCACCTTTTACGGTGGTATATACCGTGACGTAAAGCTGATTATCGTAAATAAATATCATTTTGACCTTGACTTTTTCGGAGGACGTGGTCTTGCCGTATGTCCCGAGGTTTCCGGTGAAGATGCTGCTATCTGGGTACGCACATGGCACAACGCTGAAGAAGGAAGAGTCGAAATCACTCTTAAAGATGCTAAAGGAAACGTAGTTGGCACAGGTGACGATACCGATGAAACCATTGTTATCGAGAAGGCACATTTGTGGCAAGGTATTTCCGATCCCTATCTTTACCTTTGTGAAGCAACTCTTTTTGTAGACGAAAAGCCTGTTGATAAGGTTAGCAGTCGTTTTGGAGTTCGTTCATTCAAAATCGATTCGAACAAGGGCTTCTTTTTGAACGGTAAGGAATATCCCTTGCGAGGCGTTTGCCGTCACCAGGACTGGAAAGGCTTAGGCAATGCCATTACTAAGGAGCACCACGATACCGATATGGCGATGATTCGTGAAATCGGTGCAAATACTATTCGTCTTGCTCACTATCAGCACGACCAGTATTTCTATGATCTCTGCGACGAATACGGAATGGTAGTCTGGGCTGAAATCCCTTACATCTCCGAGCATATGCCCAACGGCAGAGAAAATACAATATCACAAATGAAGGAGCTTTTGGTTCAATGCTATAACCATCCTTCAATATGTGTTTGGGGCATTTCAAACGAAATCACTATTTCAACTAAAAACAGAGCTGACATGCTCGATAACCACAAGGTGCTTAACGATCTTATTCATGAAATGGATCCCAGCCGTCCCACTACCCTTGCGTGCTATGCAATGTGCGCACCGTTTGATTCAGTAGGTCATATTTCAGACGTAGTTAGCTGGAACCTGTATCTCGGTTGGTATACTCCTTTCATGTGGCTCAACAATATTTGGGTCGACTATTTCCATAAGCGCTATCCCAACCGTTGCCTTGGATACTCAGAATACGGTTGCGAATGCATGCCCAATCTTCACTCCGCCCATCCATACAGAGGTGACCAGACTGAAGAATATCAGTGCAAATACAATGAGTTTATGATCAACTTCTTTGAAAAACGTCCATTTATGTGGGGTACACATCTTTGGAACATGTTTGATTTTGCTGCTGATGCAAGAAATCAAGGTGGAGAGCCCGGCATGAATCATAAGGGACTTGTTACCTTTGACAGAAAGATAAAAAAGGATAGCTTCTATCTTTATAAGGCTTGGTGGTCAAAGGATCCCTTCGTTTATATAGCAGGCAGACGATACGTTGAAAGAACAGAGAGAAAAACCGTTGTTAAGGTATATTCCAACTGTTCTGAAATTACCCTCTACGTTAACGGTGAAAAATTTGCTACACAAAAAGGAAACAGAGTTTTCACATTCCGTGTTCCCCTCAAGGGAGAGCTTAAGCTTGAGGCCGTTTGCGGCAATTATCGTGATGAAATCAACATTAAAAAGGTCAGCATAGCCAATCCTGCTTACAAGCTTGCTAAAAAGATTGCAGGTGGCGGCAACTGGACCTGATTTGAATCTATATATTTATTTTACTACCCTTGTTAATATAAGGAGATATTTATGAATGAAAACAACGGCGTTAATCGCGCCAAATTTTATCAGCTAGCCTTGTTCCCCCTGAACAACGGTGCAACTAACGTTTATTTCGTGCTTATACTTTCATATATATCAGTATTCGGAAATAAAGTTCTTGGTTTACTTGCACTTTTTGCTACCTTCATGGTAACGGGAATGCGTGTCTTTGACGCTATTACGGACCCCATTATCGGTGCTCTTATGGATAAGACCAATACTAAATTCGGTAAATTCAGACCGTTTATGGTAATCGGTAATGCTATAATGGCAATAAGCGTATTCCTTTTGTACGTTGTTACTCCCTTCATACCCGAAAATATGATGTGGCTTCGTTATGTACTTTTTGTTCTTCTCTATGCTGTATGGGTTATCGGATACACCTTCCAGACGTCAGTAACGAGAAGCGCTCAGTCAGTACTTACAAACGATCCCAAGCAGCGTCCTCTCTTCACAATATTCAACACCATCGGATCACTCGCGGGTATGGGCGTTATGCAGGGCGTTGGTATGGTTATGGCATGGGACTCATTTGCAGGTGACTATAACCAACAGTGGTATGCCATTATGACATTCGTTGGTGTTATAATTTCCGCCTTGCTCACTTTCCTTGCCATTATCGGTATCAGTGAAAAGGACAACGAAAAATATTTCGGCATCGGTGGAGGACAGCAACAAGCTATTAAGATTTCTGAGTACGTTTCAATAGTAAAGCACAATAAGCCCCTTCAACGATTGATGATTGCAGGCGGTGGATGCAAGCTGGCACTTTCAATAGCACAAAACATCAGTGTTTTAGCCATGCTTTATGGATGCATGATGGGCAATTATGACCTCTTCAATATGGTTTTCATGGCACTTGGATATGTGTTCTCTGCTCCCTTCTTCATCCTTACAGTTCGCACCTCTCAAAAGCACGGTCAAAAGCGCTCACTTATGACTTATGTCGCAGTGGCTCTTGCTTGCTACGTTGGTGTTCTTGCTCTTCTCTTGATATGGAGACCCGGTAATCCCGCTCTCAATCTCAGCCTTTGGGGTGAGAACGGTATCTCGATAAACCTTTATACAATATTGTTTATTCTCTTGTTTGGAGTTGGTTATGGCGCATACTATGCTACTGCAGATATGCCGATTCCCATGGTTGCAGACTGCGCAGACTACGAAACGTATCGTTCAGGCAAGTTCATCCCCGGTATTATGGGAACACTCTTCTCTCTCGTGGACAAGCTTGTTTCAAGTCTTTCAGCATCAGTTGTGTCAATTGCACTTTTGTTTATAGGCATACATGATCTACCGACAAAAACAACTCCCTATGCTGACGGAATGAACTGGGTTGTAATAGTTTTGTTCTGTCTTATTCCTATGATTGCCTGGACAGTGACTCTCATAGCCATGAAGGGCTATTCCCTTGACGGCAATCGTGTTAAAACTATACAAGCTGTCAATGCCGCTCGTAAGGCAGCCGTTGAAAACGGAATGTCTATAGAAGAGGCCTTGGCAACAATCAAGGATGACACAATATAAATTTGAATAAAAAAACAGGAGCACCTGATGCTCCTGTTTATTTTTATTTTAAGTTGTGTAAATCAGTCACCAAAAGAGATGCCTGTGTTGCGGGCTGTCTTTACAACGAAGCCGTTAGGATCAACGTTGTGGCTACCACCCTTACTTGTTTCACCTGTAGCACCACTACCAAGTACCTTTTCAAGAGAAACAGTCTGAGGCATTGCGTTATAGATTGTAACCATTTCACCGCTCTTGCCCTCGAAAAGAGCATCTACTGCAAGTGAGCCGAGCTTTGTGCAAAGGCTTCTATCGTACTGGCATGTTTCGCCACCACGCTGTGTGTGACCGATATTTGTTGCACGAACCTCTTTGCCACCAAGCAATGCTTCAAGCTGAGAAGCAAGCTGATCACCTACACCGCCAAGACGGATTGTATCTGCACTATCAGCAACGATCTTCTTGATAACAACGTCGCCATCCTTAGGCTTAGCGCCTTCGGAAACAACGATTACTGTATCGTAAAGTCCCTTTGCATCACGGTTCTTGATAACCTCTGCAATCTTGTTTACGTCGTAAGGAATTTCGGGCAAAAGGATGATATCGGCACCACCGGAGAGACCACCCTCAAGTGCGAGCCAACCACAGTTTCTACCCATAACCTCAAGAATCTGAACTCTATCGTGAGAATATGCTGTTGTTCTAACTCTGTCAACTGCGTTGCAAATTACTCCAAGAGCAGTTGTAAAGCCGAATGTGATATCTGCATAGGAAACGTCGTTGTCGATTGTCTTGGGAACACCGATAACCTTAACTCCCTTTCTTGCAAAGTCACGTGCACTTGTAAGAGTACCGTCACCACCGATAACAACGAGAGCGTCGATGTTAAGGTTCTTAAGGTTTTCAACGGCAACGTCACTTACGTCCTTGTGCTGAATGTTACCGTTTTCGTCACGGTAAGCATAGTTAAAGAGGTTGTCCTTATTAGAGTTCTTAAGGATCGTACCACCCTGATTCAAGATGTTTGCTGTGTTTTCAGCTGTAAGCTCCATATAATTGTTTGCATACAAGCCTGCATAACCCTTTTTGAAGCCGATAACCTCACAGCCGTATTTATTAATTGCAGTAAGAGTTACAGCTCTTACAACTGCGTTAAGACCGGAGCAGTCACCGCCACCTGTCAAAACGCCAATTCTTTTAATTTCTGACATATTTACTCCATTCCACTATTTTTTATATAGTAATCAAAATAATTTTATAACTTTCGCGATTTTTCGCATCTTTGGTATTATACCATAAAACTTTACATTTTTCAATATATTTTTTCAATTTATCTTGTAAAATTTCGAAATAAAATATCAATGGCTCTTGCTACGAGCCCTGACAAAATAAGAAAGAAAAGCACGCGCCATAAGACGCGTGCTTTAGTCGTTCAATGATTTATTTAACGATTGCAGAGGAAAGCTTCATGATCATAAGACGTCCAACACGGTTAGTAGACGTGCATATGAACCTATATGTTCCCGCCTCTTCTATTTCGTAAACAAGAGTATATCCGCTAACGCCCGTAACTGACGTTACGTTGAATCTTTCAGCAACGGGATTGCCGTTTGCGTCAACGAGGATATATTCAGAGTTATTTACTCTGCTTGTTGAGGTTACTGTAGCAAGCAACGTTGCAGCGCCGTTAACCGTGAACTCGATATACGCCTGATCACCACCTGCAACACTCTTCATAATCAAATAAGTCTTATCGTTACTGAGGTCACAGATCACCTATAGTTCGGTGGGTATAGTTATATTGGATTTAGTTATTATGGGTTTAGTTTTATTTATTTCCCGTGTCTGTGTGACCTGGGGTGGGTGTCCCACAGAGCTTGGGGGAGTGTCTGTCAGAACTAGGGTGGGTGTCTCACAGAGCTTTACAGGAGTGTCTGTGTGAGCCGGAGGGGGTGTCCTATAGAACCGGGGATCACACAAAGCCATCGAGTGTTACGGGGGAGCTATTATGCTGCCCTCAAAGGGCAATAGAGCGCGTATGACAGGATTTTATGTGTATCGCGTATATTTTTGCGACGCACCAATAAAGCTCTTATAACGCGCAAATTTGACGCCATATTTTCTATGTCTATTGCTTTTTGAAACTGACGAATAACGATAAAAATAAAGCCGATGAGGAAACCCTCATCGGCTTTTAGTTTTATTTGTTTTGGTTAAGATGTTTTGTATCTTTGTGAGCTTGGGAATTAATTAGTCTACCCAATATTTCTGGTCAGGTCTAGCCTTGCCACTACTAATCTCATCGTTTATATAGTCTGTGTATTGATTGCTACTTACAGTTTTAGTACATCCGGAATGTGCTGATCCATGATTGTATGGATGTTCATGATATATCCAAATATATTTACCACTTATCTTAGCAAGCTCCCAATAACGATTATTATCAACATTGCCATTTGCATCTAAGAAGAATATACGAGATCCATCTCCAAGTCCATGGTCCCAGCTTGATGACAAAATTGTGTAATCGTCATCGTAATTTCCTAAAACATTGTGATTAGTATAATTTGAGTTACCTTTATAGAAATTATCCATATATTTCTTCCATGTTTCATGACTACCATTGAAATAAATTGTTATCGTTGAACGACCACCTGTTTCGATGCCAAAGATGGTATTAGGGCCATCTTCAAAGGCATTTGCTCCGATGTGAGTCATCGTATTAGGAAGCTCAACAGAAACGAGGTTAGTATATCCTGCAAATACATTATTTTCAATTGTGATAATAGGAGTAAGTCCGATATGAGAAGGAATAACTATATTAGCATGCACATTACTTCCGTAATCATAGTCAACAAACTTATAGGCTACAATCTTTTCCTTATCATTTTCATCGTAAACTGGCTCAAGAACAACGTTGAGATTTGCCAAAGAATATTGAGCCTCAACTATGATATCACCTTTAGCATTTTTGAAATCAATTGTATTGATATCTGTATTCCACACGACTGTGATAACTTCGCGACTGTGGTCAACTTTATCTTGCAATGCACTAAGAGCTGCATTTACATTTGACATATTAAGTGTATGTGCTTCTCGTTCCTTAAAAATCTCATAATAAAGAACATTTTTTTCTGCATCAAGGAATCTGATAGTGTATTCGCCCTGGAATTTAGGATAAAGAATGATATTGTGAGTGTTTTTAGCATCAATAAACATATTCTTTTCAGACTCGCTATAAACATTACCATTAGCATCTACCCATGCAATAGCCTTGGTTTCACCGTAAACATATTCTTCAGGATTCCAAAGATCATGTGCCTCACTATTATCACCAACGAATTCAACCTTGATGGTTTCGCCGTAGTTGATATACGTTACTGTATATGAGCCTTTATATACACCAGGGTGCTCAGTTGCACCGTAAACGCCCTGTCCACCGCCGTAAAGCTGTGCGAAAGGAAGTGAGATCATACATTCGTCGTCACCTGCGTGTGAGTGGATGGAGTCAAAGATTGCTGTTCCATTAACGATGGGGTGACCGTATCTGGGGTTGGAATATGCGCCACAAGAAAGACCGGACTCAACTCTTACCCAAGGATAGTTATTCTGCCAAGAAGCGTCATCGCTACCACTCTGGTTTGTGAATTCACAGTAGTGATAGTTATTCCATTCACCGTAGTAAACGTATACGTTTTCGCAAGTGAGGAAGTTTGCAAGAGCCTTATTACTTGCGCTCTGCTCTGTGTTACCGATAAGCATACCTGCTCTACGGTAAGCATACCACTGATATGCAGAGGTTACGTCGTTGAAGGCATCAATTGTACAAGCAACGTTACAGTTGGTCATTGTAACCTGTGTTTCTGCACCGTTCTTGTCCCACTTACCACCAAGGATACCACCAAGAGAGGTATCGAAGGATCCCCAAAGAGAGGAAACTACTGTTGTGGAGTCAACGTTAATATTATTAAATATGTGATTGCTATGCATAGGTGTGCCGTCTGCATTATATCTGGGGCTGCACTCACCTACTACACCACCTGTGTAACGGTTGTAGTTCTGAATCGTACAGTTGATGATGCTGATAGTATCAAACGTGCAGTTACCCTGTGCGTAACCAACTACAACACCCATATCGATACATTCCATAACGATGTCAGCGCCACTAATGGTCAAGTTCATAATAGTAGCGTCACAAACAGAGGCGAAAAGACCGCCACCGTCCATGCCATAATCATATGTGTTGCCGCGATCATTTGCCTCCCAACCGTTCTGGTAGAGACCGAAGATCGTCTTATTATTACCGTTAAACGTTCCGTTAAAGGTTTTGCCGTCAGCAGTAAATCCGTCGTATTCATAACCCCATCCGATAGGATCGAAGTTATGGTCGTCAAGATAGATATTATTTTCAAGTGTTACAGTTTTGCCCTCAAAGGTATATCCTTCGTCAACAAGATCACGGAAATAAGCCAACTGCTCAGCATTTGCGATGGTATACGTAGTAGTTGATTCATATGTTTCGGGATTGAACCATGATCCGTCTGTGGTTTCTCCATCCCAACTCGAATCAGTTTCTGCAAACGTTGCAATCTCAGAGAAGGATGCAAGCGCCATAACTACGTCACCTGTTGCAGGATCGTAGCTGAATTCGTTGTGATTTGTAGGATCGGAAACGCGAGTCATTTCAACAGTCTGTCCGTCCTCAACGTGGTAAAGCATAACGTTGTTGCTATTAAGACCACCGGGAAGAAGTCCCTTAAGATTGATGATCATGGGTACGGTATTATCTTCAGCTATGCCGTCCATATGTACGTCAACAGAACGAACGATCTGGCTACGGTGAGTTGCGGTAATACCTGCGTTAGAGTCATTGATTCCCTCTACTGTGAGAGTAAGCACCTCAGCGTCGTCAGCAAGCTTGATTCCGTTAGGAACGTTTGCATACACCTGTCCGTCCACGTCACCTACAGTTACAGACTGAGTAAGTGTGCCTGTAGCATCCACCTTATTGGAAATGGACTTTTTAAACTGATATCCGTTGCCGCGGTAGGGCCACTCTGCATCGTCATCATAGCTGCTTCCGTAGCTATCGTTTTCATAGTCAAACTGTGTTGCATAGAGGTTGATACCGAATGCATCACCAATGGACGCGCCCTGGTACTCGTTGCCTGCAGTTTCCTGCATGTGGAATGCGATACATACAACGATTTCCTGTGAATAATAGCCCTGTTCATCGTATTGCGCAGGAAGAAGAACTCCACCTGCTACTGCATTGTTGCTTGAAATGAGGTCGTTAAGTGTACCCACTGCCTGAAGGCTACCCATATTTTCCTTGGATGTGGGTGCTACGAAGCCGGCATTACCCGTTACGATATCGTAGCTAACGTCGATAACCTCTGCAAGCTTGCCTACAGTGCCTGTAGGATTGATAAAGAGCTCATACTTAAATGCAAGGTTGCCATCGTTTTTGACCTTGATGTAACGAACCTCGGTATAACCGGGCTCCCATCTGTCATAATCGAATACGGGCTCGGCATATTCGCCCTCAGCCTCGTTCCAATTTGTGCCATCCATTGACCATTGCATATTAACGTCAAGCACGCCTGCCTTGATTATATTATTTGCGCTTGTAACTTCATCGGTAAACCATGCAAAGGTTGTGCCAAGGAACATTGACAAGCAAAGCAAAAGTGCAATAACACTGGATATAAAAGATTTTCTAGTAGTGTTCATAAGATTACTCCACTTTCTCCTTTATTTATGTTTATTTAGGTTTATTTATACATAGAAACAATAAGCCTATTATATTAGAGTAATTTTAGCACACTTTTCCAAGCAACGCAATAGTTTTTTTGATATTAATAGTGATTTTTCGATGAATTTTATCAAAAAAATTATAAAAACAAGGTCATTTTTTTGAAGATTGCATCAAAAATCAAGAAAACCGATGAGATTTTGCTTCTCATCGGCTTGTTTTCGGTGTTTTTTTACCGTTTTTTATTAGATTTATCGTTTTTTTCTATCATTTTTTGTGGCTTAATATTTTTGACATTTACCCTTCAAGGTCAAGTGCTTCTATTGCTATTTTGAGTCCTTTGACGATGTCGTCAAGTGACATTGACGGCTCTTTATTTTGCTCCTTGCAATAAGGAATGTGGATAAAGCCTGCCCTTGTTTTGGTTCCCTTGAAATGATCGAGCAAGGTATAGAGCAGATCGTTGCAAACGTATGCTCCTGCTGAATATGACACAAACGACGGTATGCCGCTGTTATTGATAACCTCAGCCATTCTTCTTACGGGCAAGGTGGAAAAATGCGCGTCAAGTCCACCGCACACGATGCTTTCATCCTTTGGCATATTTCCGTTATTATCGGGTATGGACGCATTGCGAAGATTTATGCCCACAAGCTCGGGAGTGATCGCTGCCCTTCCTCCTGCCTGGCCAATACACAAAATGGCGTCATAAGGCATATTTTCAGCCTCACTTAACACCTGCTCTGCCGCGTCACCAAAGACAACGGGCAACAAAAGCTTTGTTAAGGAATATCCGTTTATTTCATCGGGCAAGCACCTCACTGCCTCCCAGGATGGGTTTATCGATTCTCCACCAAATGGCTCAAATCCCGTTATCAAAAGCCTTTTCATTCGTTGCCTCACTTTCTTTATCTCATATCATTCATATGCTTATTTTACCATTTATATTGCAAAAATGCAAGTTGTTTTCAAAGAATAATCGCATAAATTATCCATTTTGGAATATACTTTTATATAAGTAATTTTTGAGGTGTGATATGAAAAAATCTATCAATCTATGGTCACTTGTCGGGTTTGCAGTAACGTCATTTCTTGGTACGATATTGCATTTTTTATACGATTGGCTTGGCAAGGCATCAATTGTTGCGCCATTTTCAAGTGTGAACGAATCAACCTGGGAGCATATGAAGCTTCTCTATTGGCCGATGTTTATTTTCGCAATAGTGCAAGGCATATATTTCACAAAGAGAAACGATTTTTGGTGTGTAAAGCTTAAAAGTATGCTTTTAGGATTATGCTTAATTCCCTTCTTGTTTTACACCTACAACGGAGCCATCGGAAAATCTCCCGACTGGATTAATATCGTGATATTTTTTGTTTCTGCAGGTATATCGTATCTTTACGAGGCAAGGCAATTTCAAAAGGAGGATCCATCCTGTAAATATCCGAAGATCTCTATCTTTTTGCTTTCTCTTATCGGCTCCCTCTTTATTATTTTCACCTTCTTCCCTATTAAGCTTCCGATTTTTCAAGATCCCATTAGTGGAGCATACGGAATATAACGAAAAGCCGATGAAACCATCGGCTTTGTTTTTTCAGATTCTATTAATGCTGATTTCGTGAACCTTGGCAGGCTCTTCTGTGGTGGCATATCCGAATACTGCACCAAGAACGGGCTTAAAGCCCTCGGGGATGCCAAGCTCCTTTACAAGATCTTCGTGCTCGGCTACGATTGCAGGCGCTCCACCAAGAACAACGCTATCGATTCCAAGATCTGTTGCGGCAATTACCATATTTTCAATTACTATGCCAACGTTTGCATACTCCATTTGAGGAGAAAGCATTGTGTGCATGCTTGACACAAGAACCATTGTTTTAGCACCGAAATCGGTGTTCTTTTTAACTCCACTTCTCTTATAGAACATCTCTGAGGTAAGCTCGTTTATCTTGCCTATTATCTCTGCATTTTGTATGACTGTAATATGGAGTGAGTCGTATCTTGCCATGGCAATGGGAGATGCGCACGCAGCCTTGAGAATAAGCTCAAGTGACTCGTTTGAAATCTGCTCATCCTTATATGCTCTTGTTGATTTTCTTTTTCCAATTGCTTCTTGTGTATTCATGATATCCTCCCGAAGATTTGATATTTTTTATTGATTATATCACAAATAGGAAGTTTTTTCAAGAAATCTTAACAAAAAATAAAAGAGATTTGCCAATAGTTCCATATTTTCATTCTCCTCCCCATTGACAATTTGAATATTTTTATGTATAATAATATCTAGAGATTGACAAATCTTTAACTAACTTAAAGGAGAATTATTATGGCAAGATTCGTTCTTAACGAAACGTCCTATCACGGCAAGGGCGTGATTGCAGAAATTGCAACAGAAATCAAAGCTCGTGGATTTAAAAAAGCATTCGTTTGCTCCGACCCCGACCTCATTAAGTTCGGTGTTACAAAGAAGGTAACTGACATTCTTGACGGCGCAGCGATCGCTTACGACATCTATTCAAACATCAAGCCTAACCCTACTATCGAAAACGTTCAGACAGGTGTTGAGGCATTCAAGGCAAGTGGTGCAGATTGCATCGTTGCTATCGGTGGCGGTTCTTCTATGGACACAGCTAAGGCTATCGGTATTATCATCGAAAACCCCGAATTTGCTGATGTTCGTTCTCTTGAGGGCGTTGCTCCAACAAAGAATAAATGCACACCCATCATCGCAGTTCCCACAACTGCAGGCACAGCTGCTGAGGTTACTATCAACTACGTAATCACAGATGCAGAAAACAACAGAAAGATGGTTTGCGTTGACGTTCACGACATTCCCGTTGTTGCAGTTGTTGACCCCGACATGATGGCTTCTATGCCCCGCGGACTTACAGCAGCTACAGGTATGGACGCTCTTACACACGCTATCGAAGGCTATATCACAGCAGGCGCTTGGGAAATGAGCGATATGTTCCATATCAAGGCTATCGAAATCATCGCAAAGAGCCTTCGTGGTGCAGTTGACAACACTCCCGAAGGACGCGAAGGCATGGCTCTTGGTCAGTACATCGCAGGTATGGGCTTCTCTAACGTAGGTCTTGGTATCGTTCACTCCATGGCTCACCCCCTCGGAGCTCTCTACGATACACCCCACGGTGTTGCTAATGCTATCATCCTTCCCACAGTTATGGAATACAATGCTCCCGCTACAGGTGAGAAGTATAGAGACATCGCAAAGGCTATGGGCGTTTGCGGAGTTGACGCTATGACTCTTGAAGAGGCTAGAAAGGCAGCTATCGACGCTGTTAAGCAGCTCTCTGTTGACGTTGGAATTCCCACAGATCTTAAGGAAATCGTTAAGCACGAGGATATCGACTTCCTTGCACAGTCTGCTTTCGACGATGCTTGCCGTCCCGGTAACCCCAGAGCAACAAGCGTTGAAGAAATCAAGGAGCTCTATCTTAAGCTCATGTAATTTAAAAGCTTAAGCACCAGGCATTTTGCTTGGTGCTTTTTTATTTTATCTATTATAATAAGCCGGACCAAAATGAAAAACTCATCCACAAAAAGAAGCACACGCCCGTGGGCGTGTGCTTTAGTTTTAATTTCGTAAGAAATTCACTGTTGTACTTACGTAGTATAAATATGATTATTTAAGCACGTAGAAAGAAAGAGTTTGTCCTGCTGTATTTCCTGTTGTGTTAGTATAACAACGAACGTCCGGATTAGTAGTATAAACACCAAGATAACGACTTGTTGCTGTGTGCTTGAGATAACCGGTAGAAGCATCAATAGTAAAGACTTTGTTAGTATTTGTTCCTACTCTTACACCATTATTGCTACTTGTACAGTATAACCATTTAGCAGTAGTTCCATTAGGATAAATAGTCAAATTACCGTTGCTGTTAGAAATATTCCATTTGATATTGTCTGCAATATTGCCAGTCAATTTATCACCTGAAACAGTAACTACCACTGCCTTGGGCGCGCTACTTGCACCATTATCATTTCCTAAAGCCCATGATGTACTTCCCTTTGTCCAAACAATAACTACAACATCATCAGCAGAAATGTCTGCCAATGCAGTCTTTGTCCATGTAGGTGTTTCGGGTTCGCTTGAAGTACCAATGTTCTCATTACAACGTCCGCAAATGCCGTTATCAGTTGTGTGTCCAAGAGAATCACCCTCTGTTGTTTGACATACTGAACACTTCTTTGCAGATGTACAAGTCGCATCAACCCATTTATGAGCCAATTTAGAACCTACAACCTCATCACCACAAATACCACATACTCCATTTTTAGTGCATGTAGCACCAGCTGCATTTTGACTACAGTCGTGAGCTTCAAATACACCGCTACTTACAAAAGAAATTGCATCTATCATACAACGATATGTAGATTCCACAGTAGCGAATTTTACAGTTTTTGTTGATGTAGTATCTACTTCTATTTTATCATAAAGTCCATCATCAGAATTTTTAGAAAGAGTATATGTCACGCCATTCACAGAAACTTTTGTTGAATCGTCTTTGTATTTCGCAACATAAATAATTACTTTTGTAATGTCATTAGGAACAGTAAATGTTAAAGATCCAACAACTTTAGATGTTCCAAGTTTTATAGCTGAATTGCCCTTTGCATCATAAGCAGGACCATAAACCTTACTCATATTTGCAAGAGAAAGAGTATATCCGTTTGCTGTATAAGTCTTTGATGTACCTAAATCATTACCATCCGAGTGCACTGCAGTTCCATTATTACCAAATGTGAACATATATTCAACATTTTTAATAACTGATCCACATCTTGAGCACTCGTCGTTTACAAAGTTATGACCAAGAGCGTCAACAGTTACTGTTTTAGAAGAAATTGTTGCTTTACAAATCGTGCAAGTTACTACACTTGTGTAAGAGCCTGCTGTTGTACATGTTGCATCAACATTATTTTCCTTTACTGCTTCAGCTTCTGTATGACCGGTTGCTTTTACAGTAACAGCCTTTCTGCTGATCTCAGCGTTACATTCTGCGCAATATACTACGCTATCATATGAGCCATCTGCTGTACACGTAGCGTCAACATTATTTTCAATTACTGCTTCAGCCTCTGTATGACCTTTAGCTGACTGCTCTGTCTGAGCTACGATTACTGTGTTACATACTGAGCAATGCTTACCTTCAGTAAGACCTGCACTTGTACATGTGGGTGCAACTGCCTTGTCAATTACTTCGGTATGGCCTGTTGCCTTGATTTCTTCCTGTGCTACCTCGTAATCACATCTTGTGCAATGCTTACCTTCAGTAAGACCTGCAGATGTGCAAGTAGCAGGTACTGCTTCGTCAATCTCGATGTCGTGATTTTCAGCATCAAGCTCACCGTAAGCCATTTCACATCTTGTGCAAACAGCCTTTTCTGTACATGTTGCTTTGCCACCTATGTGACCAAGAGCGGGAGTTACCTCACCCTTTGTAGAGTAAGAACATTCTGTGCAAGATTCGTATGCATCATAGCCATCAACTGTACATGTTGCTTCTCTTGCATCATAAGATACGCAATTGTGTTCAAGCTGAGGGATTTCTACCTTTGTGGAGAAACCACATTCGCAAGAAACGTGTGCATTCCAGCCTGCGGCTGAGCAAGAAGCCTCCTGGGCTTCATGCTCAACTAAGCTGTGAGTATTATTTGTAATTCTTTCATATGTGCTATATCCACAGTTTGTGCACTCTGAATATGCATTGTGACCTACTGTTTCGCAAGTTGCTTCAACAGCATTATGGTTTACCATATTGTGACCGAGGGCATCGATCAATTCAATATATTCATCTCCACAGTCGGAGCAAACGTATTTTACTATTCCCTGTGTAACACAAGTGGGAGCCTGATCGATCAATGTAGCTCTAAGAGCATATGTCTGAGCTGTTACATAATTATGTACTTCAGCAAACACTCCAGTGCTAGGATCGATACCTATAATAACTGTGCTGCCACTCTTAGCAACAGTAAGCTTATAGTTATTTGCAGGATATGCATAAGTCCAGCTATGTCCTCTAACGATCTTGAATTCGTATGTGCCGGCGGGTACATTTTCATATACCTTAATATATCTACCGGTTACTGCATCATAAACGAGATCGTTGGCTGAATTATTCTGATCCCATGCTGTTCCAAAGATAGATGCTGATTCTGTAGAACCATTCTTTTGACATCCTGCAACAGTATAAGTTACAGATTTGCGAGTATATGAACCCCAAGTTACGTTAGTTCCACAATCCCATTGTCCATTATTTACAGTGCAAAGGTTAACGGAACCTGTGTATTTGGAAAGAAGAAGGTCGCCTGACTGATTCCACTTAGAATTCCAATCCAAAGCTGTCTTGGCTGGATCCATACGGCAGAAGATCACCTTTTCCATACCGTCGGGAATAATGCATTCGTAAACGCCGTCGCCATCGAAGTCGTTAAGCTTTACCCATACTTCCTTCAATGAAGGACTGTCTATCCAGAAACGAGCTGCAAACCAAGCGCTTGCCTGAGTCCAGTTAGAGTTAGGCTTGAAGTAGATGGGAAGCTTCTGAATTACTTCCTGCTCTACCAATACTACTGAACATACTGAGCAATGCTTTCCTTCAGTAAGACCAGTGCTTACACATGTAGCTGCCTTAGCAGAATCTGTTACGATTGTGTGTCCCAAAGCTTCAGTGATTACATCATAAGAGTCACCGCAAGAGCACTCATATGCCTTGTATCCTGTAGTTGAACATGTGGGATCCTCGGAATCAACAAGCTTGTAGTCGTGACCAAGGTTTGTGAGTGTTTCTTCTTCAAGAACCTCATCACAACCGTTAACACACTTCTTAACCTGGTGTCCGATTTCTGTGCAAGTGGGAGCAACTACGATTGTCCACTCTGCAGATGCTTCGTGACCAAGAGCTGCAAGAACCTTTGTCTGCTCACTGCCACATCCTGCACACGTGCTTGTTTCAACACCTGTGGAGGTACATGTGGGAGCCATTGTTGTTACATACGCGCCATAGCTATGACCTGTTGCTTCAGTATGATTTGCAACGTAAGAATGTCCGCAAGAGCATGTGTATGTTGTGTAACCTCCTGCTGTACATGTAGGAGCAGTTACGTCTTCATCATAGGAGTGGCCAAGAGCACTAACCTCAACCTGAGGTACTGTTACTGTGCCACATACTGTACAATGCTTACCTTCTGTAAGACCTGTTTCTGTACATGTGGGATCCTTGCCTTCGTCAGTTTCCTCTTTATGACCGAGAGCATCAACTGTTACTGTTTCACGGCTTACCTCAACTGAGCATACTACACAGTATACTACCTTATCGTAAGAGCCGTTATTTGTACATGTAGGATCTACGTTATTTTCAACAACCTCTGTACCATTTGTATGACCGAGAGCATCGACTGTTACTGTTTCACGGCTTACCTCAACTGAGCATACTACACAGTACACTACCTTATCGTAAGAGCCGTTATTTGTACATGTAGGATCTACGTTATTTTCAACAACCTCTGTGCCATTTGTATGGCCGAGAGCTGATACTGTTTCCTGAGCAACCTTATAGTCGCATCTTGAACAGTACTCACCAGCTGTAAGACCGTCCTTTGTACATGTGGGAGCTACTGCGTCAAGCTTCACGATATCGTGACCGAGAGCTGCAACGCTATCAGCCTTGTACGTATCACCACAGTGACATGTGTATGTTGTATAGCCTTCACTTGTGCAAGTGGGATTTGTTACTTTCTTGTCATAATCGTGACCAAGAGCATTAACTGTTACTGTTTCACGGCTTACTTCAACTGAGCATACTACACAGTATACTACGTTATCATAAGAACCGTTATCTGTACATGTAGGAGCTACGTTATTTTCAACAACCTCTGTGCCATTTGTATGACCAAGCGCTGATACTGTTTCCTGAGCAACCTTATAGTCGCATCTTGAACAGTACTCACCTGCCGTAAGACCTGTTTCAGTACATGTGGGAGCTACAGGCTTAAGCGTCACGATATCGTGACCGAGAGCTGCAACTTCTTCCTGCTCTACCAATACTACTGAACATACTGAGCAATGCTTTCCTTCAGTAAGACCTGTTTCAGTACATGTGGGAGCCTTAGCTGCATCAACAGCATCTTTATGACCAAGAGCGTCAACCTTATCCTGAGGTACTGTTACTGTACCGCATACTGTACAGTGCTTACCCTCTGTAAGACCGGTTTCTGTACATGTGGGAGCAACTGCTGTGTCAGTGATTTCATTATGACCTGTAGCATCTACATAGCTATCAACATATTTCTTGCCACAAGCGCAAGTGTGTGTTGTATAACCCTTCTCTGTACATGTGGGAGCAGTAACCTCTGCCACATAAATATGAGTATGAGCGAGTGTACCGTCATCGTTGATGAATGTGTATTCATTGAAGCCGTAGCAAATAGCACTCAAGTACTTATCTGCACCGGTGAATGTGTTGGAACCATCGAAAATATCGAAGTTCAACAAGCTTGCAGCAAGCTGCTGTCTGTCGGCATCATTGTTAAAGTCTGCAATATCGTAATTGTGTACCCACAATGCCCAGATTCTACCTGTAAGATCACAATTCTTAAGTGTGATGTTGTTCATATCGTATCCACTGTTGAATGCACGAACTGCGATATAATTGGATTCGATTACGGAATTTGTGGCATTAAGAGTTACCTCACCCCAGTTATTGAGGTGGATTGCGAATGACATTGATGAGCCGCCAAGCTCTTTAAGAGTTACGTTATTAAGATTAAGAACACCGTTTGCAGTAACATTGAAGATAACAATTGATGAGCTATATCCCATGTCATTGCCAACGTGCTTATATGTGATTGTACCGTTTTCAACTGTAAGTGTTCCACCGTTAACATCAAATACGTTTCTGCTGGAGGTAGATACATCAGTTGTTGCGGAAATTGTGTGAGAACCAAGATCGATAGCGGATTCCTTGCTTACCTTGATAGTATTGTCGCCATCAATTGAGAAATCAGCTGTTACATAGAGCTTACCGCCCTTTGCAATTGCTGCACGGAGACCGGCTTCATCAGAAACCTCGATTCTGCCACATCCGAAGCTACATTCATAGTAGCCTGCAGATGCAAGAACCATATTGTGATCTACTGTGGGAACTTCATCAGCTACGTACGTATGACCACAAAGACATGTGTAAGTTGTATATCCAATGCTTTCACATGTGGGTGCAGTTACTACGCTTGAGTAGTTGTGAACGTGGTTGCCGTTGCCGTCAAGCCACAAGGAGTTTGTAAATCCGTAATTGATAGGTGCGGGCTTAGCTGCGCTACCTACAAATGTGTTTGTTCCGTTATAGATGTTGAAGTTCAAGCGAGCATGTGCTGCTTCTGCCTTCTCTTCTGATCCGAAGTCTGCTACTGTATAGTTGTGTACCCAGAATGCTCTGTTTGCACCGCTTACTGTACATCCTTCAAGAGTTACGTTATTCATATCGTAACCGCTATTGAATACGCGAATTGCGATATATGTTGATTCGAATGTAGTATTCTTAGCATTAAGTGTTACTACGCCCCAGTTATTGAGGTTAGCTACGAATGCCATGTCGGAACCGCCAAGGTTCTTTGCTACTACGTTTTCAAGGTTAACTGTTCCGTTTCCACCTTCGATATGGAATACGTTTGTGGAATAGCTCCAACCAAGGTTCGTACCTACGTGCTCTACTGTAAGTGTACCGTCCTTAACTGTGAGTGTTCCCTTTACCCAGAACATATTACGGTTTGCACCCTTACCGTCGGATACGCCGGAAAGTGTAAAGCCGTTAAGTCCAAGTGTTACTTCCTTACCTGCTTCAATCTTAATAGAGTTATCAGCATCAAGCTCGATATCTGCACCAAGGTAGATAATGCCACCCTTTGCAACGGCTGCGATAAGCTCATCAGCAGTCTTTACTCTTTCGTCAAGACCACAGTTATTAAGGCACAAGCCGTTAACTACGTTATGACCGATAGCATCCTTATAATCTGCGATAGTTGTTTCTCCACAAGATGCGCAAACGTAAAGTGTATAACCGTATTCTGTACATGTAGGAGCCTTAACAGTTCCTTCATTCAAGCTATGAGAAGGAGCAACATAGCTATCCTTGTAGCTGTCGTCGCATCTTGAACATGTGTGAGTTGTGTAACCCTGCTCTGTACATGTGGGAGCAGTTACGTCAGTCTTACTGTAGTCATGTCCAAGCTTGCCAATAACTCTGGACATCTCATATCCACAGCCATTTGCACAAACAAGCTTTTCAATACCGGTTTCAGTACATGTGGGAGCAAGAGAAACTACCCACTCACCAAGATTATGTCCTGTAGCCGCTGTAAGATCACCAATGTAAGAATGCTCACAAGCTCTACATGTGTATGTTGTATAACCACTTGTCAAGCAAGTAGGAGCAGTTACAACTTCAGCATAGTCGTGACCAAGAGCCTTGAGAGTTTCCTGAGCTACGAGAGTTTCACCACATACTGAACAATGCTTACCTTCAGAAAGACCTGCTTCTGTACATGTGGGAGCCTTAGCTGCATCGATAACCTCTTTATGACCGAGAGCTGCAACTGTATCTGTTGTATAGGAGTGACCGCAAACACAGGTATGAGTTGTATATCCAGCCTCTGTACATGTGGGTGCAGTAACTACTGCGCTATATTTATGAGCGCTTACTGTATAAACGCCGTTATTATTGATAGAATGATAGCCCTCTGCAAGCTTATTGCTATAGCTACCGTCGTTTGCGTGGTTAGAAGGATCGAAGTTTACAAACTCACCGCCGTAAACTGTGATCTTAACGTCGCATTCCTTATCCTCACCGATGTCAAGAACATAGTAAAGACCGTTATATTTTTCCAAAGCTTCGAAATGACCGCCGTTGATAGTTATTGTTGAGCCGTCATATCTTGCAAAGATTACTGAGCATCCACCGGAAATGAACGTACCGTTTTCGATAACAACCTTTGAGCCGTAGATGGAAGAAACAACGTTGATATGTGTTCCCTCTGTGCCACTGATCATTTTACCGTTACCTGTGATAACTACCTCTGCACCGTTCTGAGCGCAAAGAACCTCAAGAACGTCTTCGGATTTCCAATTTGCAGAAATTGTGTGACCTGCAAGGTCAAGAGTTACCTTAACGCCGTCAAGGATGATAATCTTTGTAAGATCGATATCCTCGGCAAGAGCTACGCTATATCCTGCACCGAGAACTGTATGAAGGTCTGCCTCGTTGGAAATGGAAACTACTGTTCCCTTTGCAACTGCAGTCTTCTTTTCGTAGTCACCCTCTACACAGGGATTTTCAATGAGATAAAGCTTGCCGTTATCTACTCTGTAGTAGCTTGCACCGGATGTGTGACCAAGAGCTGATACTGTATCCTGAGCAACAAGAACCTTGTTACATACTGAGCAATGCTTTCCTTCAGTAAGACCTGTTTCAGTACATGTGGGAGCCTTAGCTGCGTCAACCACCTCGGTATGTCCCTTTGCAGAAACTGTTTCCTGGGGAACGAGAACCTGGCTACATACTGAGCAATGCTTACCTTCAGTAAGACCGTCTTCTTCACAAGTAGGAGCAACTGCCTTATCAACAACCTCGGTGTGTCCCTTTGCAGGAACTACGTCCTGAGGAACAAGGATCTCAGAGCATCTTTCACAGTGCTTGCCTGCTGTAAGACCTGTTTCAGTACATGTGGGAGCTACCGCTGTATCAGTTACAGTCTTATGACCGAGAGCTGCAACCTTGTTATCCTCATATGTATGACCGCAAAGACGGCAAATATGTGTTGTATAACCTGCGTCCTCACAAGTGGGAGCAGTTACTGTTGAATCGTAAACGTGAGTAAGAGCAGCAACTGTTTCTGTTCTTGTCTCACCGCAATGACATGTGTATGTTCTTACACCTGTCTTACCACATTCGGGCTCTGTTGTTACAACGCCCTCACCCCAGGTGTGACCTGTGGGAGCAACGTAAGTATCAACAACAACCTTTGTACAAACAGAGCATGTGTGAGTTGTATAACCCATATCTGTACATGTGGGAGCTGTAACTACGGATGTGTATTTATGTCCAAGAGCATCCTTATAAGAATCTCTGTAGGAGGATGTGCATCCTTCGTTCTTACATGTGTGAAGTGTATAACCTTCATTTTCACAAGTAGGAGCGATAACCTCTGCCTTATAATCGTGATCTGTGGGCTCGATATCCTCAGTATAGGAAGCACCACAGTGACATGTGAAGGTCTTTATTCCCTTATCAAGACATGTAGGAGCCTTAGTAACGTTGGGTGTGTAGCTATGTCCCTTTGCGGAAACTGTTTCCTGAGGAACAAGAACCTCGCTACATACTGAGCAATGCTTACCTTCAGTAAGACCTGTTTCAGTACATGTAGGAGCCTTAGCTGCGTCAACTACCTCTGTATGTCCCTTGGCAGGAACTGTTTCCTGACGAACGAGGATCTCAGAGCATCTTTCACAGTGCTTACCTTCAGTAAGACCTGTTTCAGTACATGTGGGAGCTACTGCCTTATCAACAATCTCCTTATGACCAAGAGCATCGTCAAGCTTTACTCCACAAGTCTTACAAGTACCTGCTTCGGTACATGTAGGAGTTGTCTTATCGTGTCCTGTTGCAGCAACCTCGCTATCCTTGTAGCTATGCTGACAAACGGAGCATGTGTGTGTTGTATAACCAACTGCTGTACATGTGGGAGCAGTTACAGTATCTGAATAGCTATGTCCCTTTGCGGGAATAACGTCAGTTTCCGTATGCTTGCATCCTTCGCGAGTACAACCGTATTTGATTGTTCCCTCTGCTGTACAAGTTGCATCCTTAAGGATTGTTCCTGCATCGCGCTCGTGACCGAGGGGATCAAGATAACCGTCAGTAAACTTGTATCCACAATCTGCACACTTGTGAGTTGTATAGCCCTCTTCAGTACATGTGGGAGCTACAACCTGATCCTCATAAGTATGTCCCTTGGGAGCGATGTCTTCCTTATGGCTTTCTCCACAAACGGAGCAAGTCAAAGTCTTTTCGCCCACTTCGGCACAGGTCGGTTCTTTATTTACGACCTCTGAGTAATCGTGTCCGAGTGCAGGGATTATGTCAACAGCAACTATTGTCTGATGACAAGTCGAGCAATAAGAACCTGCTGTATTACCGTCGGTAGTACAAGTAGGTGCCAAAGGCTCTACTCGGATTTCATTGTGAGGGAGGGTTTCTCCTTCAGTTTTGCCACATTTTGAGCAAGTCTTAGGCGCTTCGCAAGTAGCGGCGTACCATTCATGCTCGCAATCGGCATTGGGATCGTTGGGTTTAAGGATACCCGTTACCTTATCTCTGATACCGTCGATGCTATCGCCGATATTGTCCATTACTCCTTTAAAGTCAGAGCAAGAAACCAAAAGAGACAGAACGGTTATCAAAGTAACAACCAACAAAACAATTCTGAGATGTGTTTTCATGATAATCTCCTTCTAAAAAATTGGCCCATATTTATGTCAACTGCAGGGTGCAGTATTCCATAGTTACATTAATTATATACCCATACAAATCCCATGTCAAGGAAATTGAAGTCCCACTGGTAATTTTTTCCCTTTTGCACAATTTAGAAGAATTTTTTTGGTCATTATGCTCTTAAAACTTGTATATTATATAATATATACGCGTAGCGCATGCGTGCAAAAATCCGACAAAAACAAAAATGCTCCCTTTCGGGAGCATTTTTATACGCTTTTTAGCTGATTTTGTGCTGTGATTGGTAAACCTTGATTTACTTGATTTACTTGGTTTGCTTGATTTTCTTGCCCTCTGAAAAAGCATTGCCTGCCTTTTCACCAAGTCTCCAATACGCGTGAGTGGAGCTATCGTAGCAAACGGGATCAAGCTTTTTAGCATCTATCTGCCCTTTTTCGTTAAGGATCTCCTGAGCTGCGCTTACGTTAACGATTTCACCTATGCAGATACCGTCCTCGTTAAACTTTATAAGCTCACATTCGACCGTCATAGGAAGCTCTGTGATGATGGGAGCATAAACGTGGTCGCTCTTTACGTGATGAAAGCCTGCCTTTGCAAATTTATCGGGCTCGTCATTGGCTGAAACCAATCCAACGTAGTCGCATGCGGCAACTGTTTCGGCAGTTGCAAAGCTCAACGTAAATGCCTTGGTTTTCTTAATATTTTCAGTGGTTTTATGCTCGTGTGCCAAGCAAACCATAACTTGATTTGTGTCATAAATTCCACCCCATGCGGCATTCATAGCATTGGGATTTCCATTTTCATCGTATGTGCCAACAATAAGCACAGGCATAGGATAAAGCCATGTTTTAGGTCCAAAATTCTTTCTCATTTTTTGTTCCTCCGTTTGTTTTTATTGAGTTAATTGTAGCACCTTTTTGAGAAAATTGCAATACGAAAATGCAAAACTTTTGTAAGATAAACATCAATTCGGTATGGACAAACCTCTTTACTTATGCTATAATCTTATTGAAGGTGGTGAGGCTATGACAAAGCAAGAATTTTCATCCTTTGTTGAGGATTTTTACGGAATAAAATACGATTGCCCGTTTGAGGATGAGCCATATTTATGGGTATTTCGTCACCAGGACAATCTCAAATGGTTTGCCCTTATTATGCCCATTCCGAAAAGAAAGCTCGGCATTGACAGTGATGAATATATCAACGTTGTCAACCTCAAGTGCGCCCCCGAAATCATTGACGATTTATGGAAAGAAAGTGGTGTCTTCCCTGCCTATCATATGAACAAAAAGCATTGGCTCACCCTTTGTCTTGACGGCTCTTGCGCAGATGAAACTATCAAATGGGTAACAAAAATCAGCTACGATCTAACAAGAAAAAAGACAATAAAAAAGAAGAACTGACCACATGGTCAGTTCTTCTTTTTTATTCAAATTCAATAATGATTTTTCCTTTTGATGGAGTAACAGTTTCTATTATGATCTTTTGCTGTCCTTTTTCAATATATCCGCCTCGGTCGTCTAAAGTTTCTCCTGCTTTAATGTTAAAAAGCAATTCTTTAACACTGCCACAATAATAATAAACATTCACTTCACCCTCATCAAGAGATGCAGTGTAATGTATCTCTCCCTCACTGCTTTTGGTATATCGAGATGTCAACGCAAGATTTCCCTCAAGCCTATGAAAGCTCGTCATACAATAATTATCCTTAGTAGATTTGACAAGTCCGATAGCCACATAGCTGCTTATTTCACAAGAAAGCAGTGAAACCAACAAAAGCATTGCAAGTATACAAAAAATAAATCTTTTGATCTTCATAATTAATGCCCCCTTTAAAAATATCTCTTCATGAATTCAATACGTTTACCTATAGCCATTTTCGTTGTCGGCGCATCAAGTGTACTGTCAAACCCATGCATAGTTCCCACAGTTTCAAATATTTCAACCTCAACTCCCGCATCAAGCATCGCATTGGCATAATTAATTGCTTCATCGTGAAGGCAATCAAACTGCGCCGTTTCAACGTATGCAGGTGGCAAATCACCAAAATATTTAGCTTGCATTGGTGAGGCATAGCACAAGTCTTCCCTCTCTTTATCAGGTACATAGACAGGCCACATCATTTTTGAAAGGTCGCTATTCCACACGGGTGTATCAGTGAATTTTCTGTTCGAATCGGTATCCATAGTCATATCTGTAGCAGGATATACAAGAAGCTGAAAGGCTGGGGCATCCGTTCCTCTGTCACGAGCCATAAGACAAACTCCGGCAGACAAAGCACCTCCCGCACTCTCTCCGCAAACACCTATTTTTTGCCTATCAAAGCCGTATTCTTCGGCATTTTCAAAGGCAAATCGCAAGGCGGAGTAGCAGTCCTCAACAGGTGTTGGATGAGGATGCTTCGGAGCTAATCTATAGTTGACAAAAATCATCTTAACTCCAAGCCTTAAGCAATATTCTCTTGCAATTTTATAGTTATAATCGCCTGCACCAAATATGAATCCACCACCGTGGTAATAGATAAGACACGGAGCTATCCCCTTGACTTCATAAGGCTCGTAAATGAGTATCTGAAATTTTCCATTGTCATAGGATTCGATATATCTTTCTGTAACCTTTACCTCGCTGTCCCTGAATATCCAACGGGGTGTTGTGAAAACAGATCCTACAAGCCCTGCAAGGGATGCGTTTCTTATGGGATTATAGAAATTGGAATGTGGGTGAAATTCCTCATTTATCGGATATTTTACCTTCGGTCTTTTAAAGCTCAATAAGCTCATATTCTCTTGATCCAAAGCCGAGGTTAGCAGATGCCTCTATCGTGTGAACACCGTTTCGACTCTCTATCCTTTCTATAAGATGGGGCTTGCCCTTATCCGAGCAAGCGTATACAAGGTCGATGCAAGCCTGGTCGATCGCAATAGGATCGCAAGACGCAAGTATACCGATATCGGCAATACAGGGATCCTCAGCCACTGCACAGCAGTCACAGTCAACACTCATATTCTTCATTACGTTTATATAAGCGATATTTCCGCTAAAATAGTCGACAACACTCTTTGCTGCATCCGCCATGGATTCAAGGAACAAATCGTGCTCTGCAGTCCATATCTTTTCCGGCTCACCTGCACCGTGGATGTACGCCTTGCCAAAGGAAGAGGCAACGCCGATAGAAAGCTGCTTGATAGCACCTCCGTAGCCACCCATGGGGTGTCCCTTAAAGTGTGACAAAACAAGCATGGAATCGTATTTTTCCGTGCCCTTTCCAATGTAATTCTTCTTTATCACTTTTCCGTCGGGGATGTCAAGAACTATATCGTCACCCTCGGCATCAAGTATCTCCACGGGGAATTTCTTGCTCCAACCATGGTATTCGATAAGCTTTTTATGCTTTTTTGTTGTATTTCTTTCACCTCTGTAGGCGGTGTTGCATTCAACTACCGTACCGCCTACGTGTGTAATGATTTCTTCCCAGAAGTCAGGTCTTAAAAAGTTTTGATTTCCCTTTTCACCCGAGTGCACCTTAACGGCAACGTTTCCGTTAAGCTCAACGCCGAGCATTTTATAAAGCTCAAGCACCTTTTTAGGTGTTATTTCTCTTGAAAAATAGACCTTTGCTTTCATATTATCCCCCAAAAATTATTTTACCATTCCGTATCCACCGGCATACTTGCTGACCTCACTTGCAACAACGAAAACCTTGTTGCCACAGTACTTGCGAATCTCCCTTAACACCCTGGGAGTTTCTTTTCTTGAAAGAACCACGAAAATCATATTCATCTTTTCCTTTGAGCCGTGTCCTTCAAATACAGTGTATCCTCGATTGTTTTCCTTGAGGTATGTGGTAATGATTTCGGTACTTTCATCATTTGCGATAAGCTCAAGATTGGAAGTGCCGATCGCAATCTTATTTTCAATAGAAGAACCAATAAAAAGTCCAAGAGCATAGCCCGAGCAATAGAAAACAAGAAGCGTTATATCATCACCGAGAGTGGTGACAAGCGTGGAAATTACAAGTCCCCAGATCATACATTCAATAAATCCAAGGCATGCAGCTCTGATCCTTTGTCCCTTAACCATCATAACGGTTTTAAGTGCTTGTATGCTTATCTCAACAATCTTTGCAAGGCAAACGATAAGGCACACTGCAATGTGAGGAAGATTATCTAAAAATACTGACATATTTTCTCCTTTTCAATAGTTCAATTATCGAGATGATCAAAAATCCCGTTCCATACGCGCTCGTCCTGAGCAGTCATTCTATCCCAGTCAAACGAAGCAAGAAATTCCTTCTTTTGCTCGTTTGTAACAAGCTTTTTCTGCTTTGTCATCTTGTTTTTCGCGTTTATATATTCGCCAAGATATGCAACTGCATCGGCGGTGTAATTAGGATTGTGTCCCTTTCCATTTTCGAGCATGAGCTTTACGTTTTTCTGCTCGGCAAGGGCATTATAAAGTGCATCGTAATGCACCTTTTTGCTGCAAAGCATATCGTTATCGGAATAGATAAGCAACGCTTTTGTCCTTGAATTTTTCAAGGTTTCTATGGCATTAAACTTGATAAACTCGGGATTTGAGGATCTCTCAAGCTCCATAATTACCTTGCGATAGGGCTTTAACAAGCCTGAAAAGTATGCAGAAACAAGCATTTCCACCGACACAAAGCCCGAAAATACCACGATATGTGAAATTTCCTGATGGAGTGCCGTGATATTCAAGGTGGAAAAACCACCCCAGCTATGTCCGACAACGGAAATATCAAGACTTGAAAAACGGCTATCTGCCTTCAAGGTACTGATGCAATCGTTAAGGTCGCAAAGGGACTGCGCCATACCGTTAGGTGTTTCTCCACCCGAGGTCATGCATCCGGTATGGTCGTATGCAAATACTCTGTATCCGTGCTTGCAAAGCTTTTCTATCTCCTTCATATAGGAGAGATGTCCTCCTCCGAAGCCGTGCTCAAATACGATGAGCCTATCCTCGATATAGCCGTCGTACGAGTAGATATAGCCGTTAAGTATATGACCTTTTGACGACTTGAATTCATAGCTTTCCTGATTCAATCCGTGAAAATCCTTGGAAGTAAAATAGAACGCCATGCCGTCATCGTCGCAACGGTTATATGCCATTTTCTTGTAAATATTTATAATTTGTTTTTCAAAAATCATGCGTTATTCCCTCCTTCTTGCAAATATTTTCATAAACCGATTCGGATATTTCAAATATCTTTTTTATCTCGTCAGCACTTGCACTCTTAAGTATTCTCTTTTGGGGCATTCCCCACACGTCAAAGAAACGTGGGCCTATCCATTCAAGATAATCGCATTTGTCATAAATGCCTTGAATTATGGAAAGCGCTGCCTTTTTCGGACTCATAAAAATAACCTTCATAGGATATTTTATAAGTGCATAAATGAGCTTTGGATAATGTGCTGTGATATTCGTTACAGTAATGCCCGGATGAACGATTGAAAGCTTTACGTCCTCTTCGCTCTTAAACAGCTCCCAAAGACCGAACATCAAATATCTTTTAGCATTTCCGTAAACCTTGGAGTGTGCAGTGGCATTGGTAAAATCAATATCGTTTTCATCGATTTTGGAATAGGTATGAGCCACACTGCCAACGGCAACTACCGTTCCCTTTTTTGCTTTCACTGTGGGCAAAAGCTTTTTTATCATGTAGTAGGGCGATGCGAAATTTATTTGAAATACGTTGTCGTATCCCGTTGTGCATTTGTACCTTGTGATCTTATATGCACCTGCATTATGCACAAAAGCGTCAATTTCGGACTCGATAAGGATATCGGTTGCCTTCCTTACGCTATCCATATCCTCAAGGTCGCACGCAACGCATCTGATATTTGCACCAGGATATTTCTTTAGCAATTCCACCCTATGCTCTTCACTTTTTTTGATGCTTCTGTCAAGCAATATAAGGCTTTCGCCACGAGAGGCAAGGCTTTGACAAATTACCTTTCCAAGCCCACCCGTAGATCCTGTTATTGCTATCAGCTTACTGTTCTTGTTTTTCATATTTAAAGCCTGTCCTATACTAATAAAAGTTGATAATTATTTCAATTATAACACACAATTTTTCTTTCTTCAAGAGGAGATTTAAGATATATAGTAGTTATGACGAATATTTTGTTTAAAATAACCACTATAAATAGATTTTGTGGGAATAATAAACAAAAAATTACAAATTTCGAAAAAAGTGTTCCATTTTGAAAAATTTATGTTATAATTAAAGTGATAAAATTTGCGTAAACGGAGGTTTACTATGAAGAACCATATCAAATTACTGGTGCTCTTGCTCGTTGCTCTCATGCTCGTGCAGTCCACCGTATTCACTACCCTTGCCTACGAGCCCATCGACGTAAACGACGGTATTTATGCGGCAAGCTCTCAGCCCTCAAAGTATTCAAGCCAGTATAACTCTGGTGAGCGTGACGTTATCGCTACAACCTTAAACGGCACTAGCGCAGACTCCTATTATACAGGCAGCAATGAATACGACGTGCTTTCAAACAAGAGTGCAACCGAAATCAAAAACGCTCTTGCTTCTCTTATGAAAAGCACTCACTCATACCAGTCCTCATACAATGACTGTCACTACAAGGCTGACAGAACAGACTGTGAAAATGAAGACGGCAGAGTTTCTCTTATCTACACAAGCTACTCCGCTACAATGAGCCAGTGGAACGGTTGGAACCGCGAACACGTTTGGCCTCAGTCCCTCGGTGGCGGCAACACAAGCGGTGGCGGTGCAGACCTTCACCACATCCGTCCCTCAGACGCTGTAGTTAACAGTACTCGTGGAAACAAGAAGTACGGTAACACAAACGGCGGAACTGCAAAATACGGTTCAAATCCCGCTTCAGGTTATCTTGGCGGTTACTATAACAGCACTTACTTTGAGCCCCTTGACAACGTTAAGGGTGACGTTGCAAGAATCTGTCTTTACGTTTGGGTAAGATGGGGTTCTGCTTGGGGTGCTGACTCCATTACAGAGGTATTCCAGAGCGTAGACGTTCTTCTTGCCTGGATGGAGATTGACCCTGTTGATACTTGGGAGCTTGGTAGAAACGAAGTTGTTCAGGATATCCAGGGCAACAGAAACGTATTCATCGACTACCCCGAATACGCATGGCTCATCCTCAATAAGGAGGTTCCCTCCGATATGGTAACTCCCTCCGGTGAAGCAAGTGGTGGTGCACACACTTGGAACGGTGGCGTTATCACAACTCAGGCTACTTGTACTACTACAGGCGTTATCACATACACATGTACTGACAGCGGTTGTGGCGCAACAAAGACTGAATCCATCGCAGTTCTCGGTCACGCTTGGGACAACGGAAAAGTAACGTCCGATGCTACATGTACAGTTGCAGGCTCCAAGGTATTCAACTGCTCAAGATGTAATACTTCCAAAACCGAAACTATCAAGGCTCCCGGTCACGCATACGGTGAATGGGTGATCGATGTGGAAGCAACCGAAACGACTACGGGCTCCAAGCACAGAGATTGCTCAACTTGTGGTTACAGTGACGTTGCTGTTATCCCCCTTGTAGGACACGTTCATTCCTATTCAAAGGTAATTACTGAGCCCACTTGCTCAGAAAAGGGCTATACAACATTTACTTGTAAGTGTGGCGATTCTTATGAAAGCGACTATACAAACAAGATAGCTCATAGCTATGACAGAGGCAGATGTACAGTTTGTGGCGCTGAAGATCCTTATTCAGAGGTTATTTACTATAACGCATCCGATTTCGTAGAAAAAATGAACGAAATTGCAAAATCCACAGCAGTTGGCGAAAACAGATTCGAAGAGCTTCGTTCTGCAGTTATCATGTACTCAACTCTCACTGAAGAGGACAAGGCTACAGTTGCCGAAAACTACAGCTTGCTTCAGGATCTCGTTTCCGTATATAACGAGAGTATAAACAATATTAACACAGATGCAATCGATGCTTCTGTAGGTTTTCTTAATGTTGCTATTATCTCTTCTTCAGCTCTTCTCTTTGGCTTGTGGGGACTTCTCACAAAGAAATTCTTTTAATGGAGGTTTAATATGAAAAGAATCATTTTAGTTTTCTTAGTTATATTTTCTTTAGTGATTGCTCTTCCCTCCTGTGAGTTTGAAACTGAAACACCAAACTCTGAATTTGAATGGTTGAACACACTTTGTAACAGAAATTATTCAAGCTATACAATCGACGTCACCGTTGAATCCGAAAACGGTGAAACAATCAACGAGCATTACGACGTGGAGATCATCGACGGCGTTAAGTACGTTACATACAAGGTTGAAAGACTCTCTGGATTCGAAATTAACGGCGGTGAAATCGCACTTCCCGGTGAATATATCAAAGTAACCGAGGGCTCTTTCACCACTGAGGATGACCAGTATGCTCTTCCCACCTTCAATTTCTCATATAAATGTCTTAAATCGGACGTCGTTGTGGCAAACACATTGAAGGCAAAGATCACTTCTCTTAGCCAGTTCATGGGCGTTGATATGGACGTTACTGATGCTAAGGTATTGGCTACATACTCTTCATCATCCGTTGAAAGCGTTGCCATCTCTTATGTAACTGAATCCGGAAACACAGTAACAGTTACATACACATATTAATTGTAAAATCAAGGTCGGGGGCGATTGCTCCCGACTTTTTTGTTGAGCGATTTTATTTACGACCTTGAAAAATTGATAAATTTGTGATATAATATCAGCAAATCTTATGAAAGGAGAACGAAATTGAAAAAGAAGATAACTATAGGCATCCTGGCGCACGTGGACGCAGGCAAAACCACTCTTTCAGAGGCTCTTTTATACACCTGCGGCAAGATAAGAACTCTTGGCAGAGTCGACCACAAGAATACGTATCTTGACACCAATGCAGTCGAGCGCGAGCGCGGTATTACTATATTTTCAAAGCAAGCTCGTTTTTCAAGTGACGAGTGCGATTTTATTCTCCTTGACACACCGGGACACGTGGACTTTTCAGCTGAGGCTGAGAGGGTGTTATCCCTTCTCGACTATGCAATCCTTGTAATAAGTGGTGCTGACGGTGTGCAAAACCACACGAGAACTCTTTGGAGCTTGCTCGAATTTTATAAGGTTCCGACCTTTATTTTCGTAAACAAATGCGACATTGCAATAAAGACAAAGGATGAGCAGGAGGCTGAGATAAATTCCCTTCTTTCCCAAAATTGTGTGGCATTCTTTGATACACAAAGCAAAATGGAGCTTGACGAAAAGCTTGCCCTTATCAACGAGGAATTTCTTGAAGCCCATCTTAGCGGTGAAGAAATCGATGACAGTGATATTGCATCACTCGTCAGTGAAAGAAGATTGTTCCCCATAGTATTTGGCTCCGCCCTCAAAACTGAAGGAATTGAGTTTTTTATAAAAATGCTCGATAAATATACGCTCGAGCCGATATATGACGGCAAGGATTTCGGTGCAAGGATATATAAGATATCCCGTCCCGACAACACTCGATTAACCTATATGAAGGTCACAAGTGGAGCTATCAAGGCAAGGGATGAGATATCCTATCTTACTCAGGACGGCAGAAAGATCGTTGAAAAGGTCAGTCAGATCCGTCTTTATTCGGGTGACAAATTTGAACAGGTAGACAGTGCCACAGCAGGTGAGATATGCGCTATAATCGGTCTTTCCTCTACCTATGCAGGACAAGGTCTTGGCATGGAGAGCGACTCAAACAAGCCCATCCTTGAGCCCGTGCTTTCATATAGAATTATTCTTCCCTACGGATGCGATCCGAACCTATATTTTCCAAAGCTCAAGGAGTTTGAAGAGGAGGAGCCTTCTCTTCATCTTTATTGGAATGAGGAGCTAAAGCAAATCGAGGCGCGTCTTATGGGTGAGATTCAGATCGACCTTATCAAAAGACTTATACGCGATAGATTCAATATTGAATGTGAGCTTGGCACAGGTAAGATCCTTTATAAGGAAAAGATCAAGTCAAGGGCAATCGGTGTTGGACACTTTGAGCCACTTCGTCACTATGCCGAGGTGCAGCTCCTTCTTGAGCCTCAGCCCAAGGGCACAGGACTCATTTTTGACACAAATATACCCGAAAATATGCTTGCCACCAACTGGCAACGCCTGATTCTTACTCACTTATATGAAAAGAATCACCGCGGTGTTTTGACGGGTGCATTTCTCACCGATACAAAGATAACCGTTATCGCGGGAAAGGCACATTTAAAGCATACCGAGGGTGGAGATTTCAGACAAGCAACCTTGCGTGCCGTCCGTCACGGACTTATGAAGGGTGGTTGCATACTGCTTGAGCCTTATTATAAATTCAGACTTGAAATTCCCTCTTCAATGATTGGTCGCGCTATGAACGATTTGCAAATGCGATATGCAGAATTTGAAATTGAGGACAACTCAAAGGATATAGCACTTATTTGTGGACGCGCTCCCGTCTCTTCCCTTCACGATTACGTTGCCGAGGTGATTTCCTACACTCGCGGTGAGGGTAAGCTAACATGTGTGGCAGACGGATACGACGAATGCCACAATCAAGAGGAGATAGTTGAACGGGTTGGATATGATCCCGAGGCCGATCTTCGCAATCCTCCCCACTCCGTTTTTTGTGCTCAAGGCTCAGGATTTGTGGTGAATTGGCGCGAGGTTGACTCAATGAAGCATATCGAAGTCGACGTTGACACCGAGGAAAAGGCATGTACCGTTATTCCAAGGGTTTCAACACTTGCAAAAAAATATTCCCTCTCCGACGAGGAGCTTGAAGCCATCATGCTTCGCGAATTCGGTCCTATAAGACGCAAAAAATACAGTGAACCCAAGGTAATCACTCAAGGAAAGACAAAGTCCTCTAAAAAGGCTCAGATAAAGCAAGAAAGCATGGTCATCGTAGATGGCTACAACCTTATCTACGCTTGGGACACCTTAAAGGAAATTGCCGATTATTCTCTTGAAAAGGCACGTGAAAGCCTTATGGACATTTTAAGCAACTACGTTGCCTACACCAAAGAAAAGCTCGTGCTTGTATTCGATGCATATCTTGTAAATGAGGGTATGGGATCGGATTTCACACACGACGGCTATCGCGTAGTCTTTACAAAGGAAAATCAAACGGCAGATGCATTCATCGAAAAAATGATGCACGATCTTGGTCCAAACTATAAGATAAGAGTGGTAACGGGTGACAGACTCGTTCAGTTTGCCGCCGTACATTCGGGCATCTCCCGAATGACCACAAAGGAGTTTGCCGACGAGCTTATCACAGTTGGCAACGAGATCACCGATTTTGTAAAGAAATTGGCTGAAAATCAAGAATAAAACAAAACGGTCTGCACTTTTGCAGACCGTTTCTTTTTAGTATTTCAAGCCTTTAAGTATTGCCTTGTTTCTCTCACTTACGCGATAGCTTTCAAGTGCCTTTTGAATTGCCTTGTTATGTGTCCATCTATCCTTGATAAGTCGGTTTTCTATATAGGGCAAGGTTTTATCGAATTGCTTAGCCAAAGCCGTGGCAAAATACCACGCGACCATCATTTTTAAATAATAGTCATCTCCCTCGACAGCACAAACCTTATCAAGATATTCCAAAGAAAAATCCTCACCAAGATAATGCACCATAAGCATTTCAATGGCAAATCGTTTGGTATACGTGCTATCCGTATCAAGCCATCTGTCTATGTGAGAAAGCAACACCTTCCTGTTTTTTGCAAAGCTTTTGGGACGCAAGGAATCGCACACCGACCAGTTATCGATATACGGAAGCAAAATATCAAGCTCCCTGATGCAAGTATCAAAATCCTTTATTTCGGAAATAATGAAGCAATGAAGATGATATTCCTCAAAATACTTATGTGGGAGTGTTTTTATAAATTCACTATACTTCTCCGTTTTCACAAGCTCCTTAGCAAGAGCTCTTATATTCGGCAATCTCACACCGATAAACCTATCAACAGGTACGTTTGGAATCAACGGAGCATTAAAATCCCGATATTTTAAGTCCTGCATTTCTTTAAGTCTTTGAGTAATATCCATATTAGCTCCTTAAATGTTTTTTACAAGTTTTTTTAGCGTTTCACTTATGGGAAGTATCAACAATCCCACGGCAAGGTTGCCTATCATATGCGTTATATCAAAACCGAAACCTGCTGCTATCCAGGCAAGTGTTTGCTCCCAAGTAAATTTGTAAAGTATAGCATGCAAGGGGGCATATAAAACTCCAAAAAACAATCCGTGTAAGGCACAAAGCACGGGATACACAACACACTTTGCTCCCCTTGGTATATTTTGAGGTACAATCATAGTTGCTCCCCACAGTATAGTCCAGATATAGAGATAAGGTATCCACCAAGTGACAAAGCCCGCGAAAAGACCGTTAAGAAATACGTAAACATATATCGGTATAAGTGCTTTTTTTCTGAATACTAAGGTGTAGGTTATCGTCAACATTCCGAGCAGGTGAATATTTGGCAAAACCTCCATAACGACCTTGGAAACAAACATCAAAGCGCCAAGTATAGCAAAAAGACATATTTCCTTTATCGAAAGACGTTTTTTTGTTATCTTTTTCATACCTTATTATCTTGAACGAACGAATGAATAAATCTCACCTTCAACGATGGGTGTTGTATCAACACCACTCATTCCGTATTCACCGTTAACGTAGAAGGCCCAATAAGTGCCGTCAACGTCATAGTCCGCACTCATTCCGTTTACCTTCTTAACATAAAGTCCGTACTGGCTATCTTCACCGGAGATAAGTCCAAGGTCAATAAGAGCCTTTCCAACGGTTTCTGCATCCGTGTGGATCGTAAAGGTTACAGAATTTTCTTCAACCTCCACCTTGAAAATGAGAGTTTTTGAGCCCTGACCAAGCTCTGTATCCATAACGTAAGTAGCATCCTGCCAGATTTCGGGAAGATCCCTTCTGATAAAGTAATCGCAGGATACGAGTGATATCATCATTACGATGACAAGCACTAAAGCTAATTTGTTTTTGATTGTGTTTTTCATTTTGTTTTTTCCTTTCTGTTTCAAAAGGATAAAATAAAAGCGCCCCTCCTAAGAAAAAGCGCGCAAAAACAAAAGTACCCTGCCGTACCTTATCTTTCACCGCCTCTCCGTTTGCCCAAGAGTCCTTTTACGTGTCACAGTACGATAAGCATTCCGACTTGTTGATAATATATCAAGATACGGTAATGGCTGTTGCTGCGGATTCTCACCGCGATTTCCTTATCCCCGAGCAGCACCGTCTTGCAGCACCCCCGATTTTCATTAAATGAACGAACTGTGTTTATTCTTTTGTAACATCATTATAACACATTTCATATTGCTTTGCAATAACCAAAATAATAAAATCCCGACGAAAGCCGTCGGGATTTGTATTTTTTATTTTATTTAGGAAGCTTTACGCACTTTTCACCCTTGATGAGCTTGAATATTGCTCTGAAGGGACGGTTGTTTGAAATGTCAACCAATGCACAAGCCATATGGTGAGGAAGCATTCCCTCACTTGCATAGGACATGGAGCGCAAGCTCATAGAGTCCATAATCTTCCAACCGAAGTATGCATTCTTTACCTTTGTTTCCTTATCGGGAGACGGAGGCGCTTTAAGCTCGTGATTATAGATGATGCTGAACACCTTCATAATCAATCCGTAAATCATCTTACCACCCCATGTTTTGTACTCTCTCAAGGGAGTATTCATATCATAAGGTCTTGTAATCTCAGGCGCTTTAATGTGTCTGCCAAGAAGCATATCGAAATGAGTATTCGTGATGCCAAGGAATCTCTCCTTGCCGGCACCGTAAAGCTTTGCATAAATGGGTTTATCAACGATTTCATCCTCACCAACCTTAACGTTTACTGTGTGAGAAAGAAGAACTGTATTAACGTCCTGACAAATCTGGAAGTTATATGCACCGTTTTCAAGAACCCACTTGCCGTCTATGTAATATCTGAGGTCTTCGATAGGAAGCTTGATGCTTACTGTCTTTTCTTCACCGGCATCGAGATATACCTTTTCAAAGCCACGAAGCTCACGCAAGGGCTTAACGATATTTGTCTTAGGTGCTTCAACGAAAAGCTCTACTACAGTAGCACTTGCCATTTCACCTGTATTCTTAACGTCAACGTAAACTCTGTAGATATCTCTATCCTTCTTCACTCTGAGGTTGCTATACTCAAAGCTTGTATAGGAGAGACCGTAGCCGAAGGGATATTTTACAGGCACGTTAAAGCTTGAATAATATCTGTAGCCAACGAAAATGCTTTCTTTATAGAGGTCGTTTGTTGTCTTTGTAAATTCATCGCAGAAGGGTACGTCAGAAAGTGACATAGGCCATGTTTCACAAAGTCTGCCGGAAGGACTAACCTTGCCGAAAAGAAGCTCGTAAGCTGCTTCTCCACCCTCTTCACCGGGAAGATACATGTTGAGTATTGCCTCAACCTTATCGTCAAAGCTCATTTCAACAGGGCTTCCACCAAACATTACGAAAACAATCTTCTTGCCAAGTCTTGCAAGTCGATTAATAAGCTTAACCTGGTTTGCAGGAAGTGCAAGTGTCTTTCTGTCAAAGCCTTCACTTTCGGCATATTCGGAAAGTCCACCAAAGAAGAGAATCTTATCTGCCTTTCTTGCCTTAAGAAGAACCTTTTCAACAAGAGCTGTATCCTCGTCAAATGAGAATACGTTATAGCCTCTTTCATAATCGTAATCAACTCCGTGACAATCGAATGCTGCCTTGGGAGTTGTGAGACTGTAGGGACGGATAAGTGATGATCCTGCACCCTGATATCTCATATTTTCGAACATCTCACCTACAACGAGATATTTCTCGTCCTTGGAAAGAGGAAGTATACCGTTATCGTTCTTGAGAAGAACTGCGCTATCCTCACTGATTATCTTAGCCAAGGTAGCATGCTCTTCAAATTTATCGGGAATCTCCTCTGTTGCAAGAGAGGTATTGTTAATCATATTGAGAACTCTCAAAACGGCGGTATCAACTACCTCCATAGAAAGTGTTCCCTTTCTTACTGCATCGATGATTACCTGTCTGTTGTGACCGATATCACCGGGCATTTCAAGGTCAAGACCGGACTTAAGACCTTCAACGCGGTCATTAACTGCGCCCCAGTCACTCATAACAAGTCCTTCAAAGCCCCAATCGTCGCGCAAAACTCCGTTAAGAAGCTCGGGATTTTCAGAAGCATACTTTCCGTTTACCTTATTATATGAGCACATAACTGTTTGAGGCTTTCCCTCTTTGATGATGGGCTCGAATGCCTTAAGATAGATTTCTCTATAGGCACGCTCGTCAACGATGGAGTCACCAAAGTAACGGTTCTCCTCGTTATTGTTACAAGCAAAGTGCTTAACACTTGTGCCAACGCCCATATCCTCGATACCTCTTGTAAGCTTTGTGCCAAGTGCACCTGCGATAAGGGGATCTTCACTGAAATATTCAAAGTTTCTTCCACAAAGGGGATTTCTCTTAATGTTTACAGCAGGGCCTAAGATAAGGTTTACGTTATAGTGACGGCATTCCTCACCCATAGCAATACCCATGCTATAGAGAAGCTCCTTATTCCAGGAGCTACCTGTAGTACAAGCTGCAGGAAAGCATGTTGAAAGCTCAGTCTGTCCAAGACCTGCTACCTTGTCACCTTCCTTTTTCTTTCTCAAGCCGTGAGGTCCGTCAGTAAGAAAGATTGATGAAAGACCTACTCTTGACACCTTGTTTGTGTGCCAAGATTTATGACCTGAAAGAAGGCACGCCTTCTCTTCAAGAGTCAACTGTTGCAAAATCATATTAACATCCATGTTTTTCACCCTTATTTTTCGTTAAGATTTTCGAAGTAAGCAACGAGTGCGTTATATGTTACGCCATCGTCATACACCTTATAGGTGCCTTCCTGACCGTTCCATGCGGTTTGCTGATTGGACCACTCTGCAAGGATCTCTTCGTATTCTGCTGTTCTGAGATCCAGCTTGAGATTTCTGTCCTCTTCAGGGATGTCATAAATATTGTCGTTCTGAAGGTTGAGCTTGTTTACTACGATGCCCCAGGAGTTATCCCACCAACCTACAGAAATGATCTTGTAGCTCCAGATTGTCCAGCCCCAGCCCATCTTGTCATACTGGTTGAGGTACTGGTCCCAAGCCTCGCTATCACCGAAAAGGTTGAATTCACCAACGAGCTTAGGTACGTCGTAATCGGAAAGTGAGTTAAGAGCAAACATAAAGCTATAGAAAAGCTCGTTGGATGTCAAATCACTTGTCCAGTTATAGTAGTGATACTGATAAAGAACGTTTTCCCATCCGTACTTTTCGGGAGAGGGCAAGGAAATGGGATACCAAACGCCTTCAATTGAAATAACGTGGTAAGGATCTACCTCTCTGATTGCATCATAGAGTCTATCCATAACCTCCCACTGCTTGATGCCTGTGCCTATTTCGTTTCTGTTGGTAGGCTCATTTACGAGGTCATATGCAAGAATAGTGGGTGCAAGGTCTGAGCGCTCGTTAACGTAGTACTCTGCGATAGCCTTCCAAAGCTTGCACATGAATTCGATATAATCCTCGTTATCCCAAAAATCGATGTCGCGTGTGCCACAGTGCTCAAAGCCACTCTGTCCACCCATAACACCGTGCATATCAACGATAATCTTAATATCGTATTTCTGCGCATACTCGATAAATTTATCAAGCTGCTCAAAGTTAAGCTCGATGCTATCAAAATCCATAGCACAAAGCTCTTCGTCAGTAAGTCTGTATCTATCGTGAGTTGACAAAAAGCTACGGTAATATACGGGGATTCTGATCGTGTTAAGACCTATCTCACTGATAAGCTGGAAGTCAGCCTCTGTGCAATAGGAATTGAAGAATGCCTCGTTAAGCGCTTCAAGCTCCTCATCAGTAAAGCGAGCTGCTAAAATTGCATCCATCTCTTCCTGGAAGATCTCTTCATACTCTTCAACAATGCCCTGCTCGTTAACCTTAACGTAAGTACCGTCGTCATTTTTCAATGCGCCGATGGAGTTTACTGTCATCCATCCCTCTGCGATGAAGAGGTTACCAAAGTTTACGCCCTTGATGTCAAAGCGGTCACCGTTTTCATCGTAAAGTCCCTTGCCTACAGCTGTTACGGTATTATACTCGTTTGCAGTCAATTCAACGTGTTCGGGAGCATCATACTGATAAGTCTCTCCGCACACTCTGCCCCATACGAGGAAGCCGCCTGCTACAAGCAAAATTACGCACAAAAAAATTACAATGCCGATTAAAATTTCTCTCATATTAACCCTCCAAAAGATATAACATATAATTTTATGCCAACTATATTATATCACCAAAGATTTCCAATGTCAATTTTAAGCCATACTTATTTTTTCACAAATCTTAACCGAAAAAATTGGTTATTTTACATAAAACGACACCGATTTTTTCGAATTTATTTTCTTTACTTTTTTGATATGATTTACTGATAAATCACTTGCATCTTTGAAAAATTTGACATTTATAGCTTTTGCATTTTCTCTTTAAAAGCACTGATTTAGAGCTGAAATATGTGGTTTTTACGGCTTTTTTCGTCATTTTGCACAATTTCGGAGCCTGTTTTTTTACGTCGATATTTACATTTTTCAAGCCAAGTCAAAAAAATCAAGACAAGTCAAATTTCTCATCAAAAAAATCAAGGACAGTATCTTGTGTTTGTAATAAAATGGATTTGCATAGTGGGTAATTTTATCTTATTTATCTTATGCATTTGAAGATATTTAATACCCCCAAAAATTAACACTCAATGGATTATACAATGAAGCAAATAACATTTAAACAATATCGGGCAATCGACCTTGTGATGTTTTGCGCTATAACTGCTGTTTTTGAGTCCATCTTATGCATGGCAACCAATCAATGGTTCGTGATTCAGGCAATGTCCGTAACACTCACCTTGACCATGACGTGCATCACTGCATTCAGATGGAGCTATTATGCAGCCTTCCCTGCAATCGTCGGCTCTCTTGCATACTGCATTGTATCAAAGGCTGACATAAAACAAGCTGTTGCTTACTGTGGCGGTTCTCTTTTCTGCCTCATAGCAATTCCTCTTTTAGAAAAGCTTGGCAAGGATAAGGTCAGAGCTGATTTCATCAAACGCAGCGCGTTTGTGACCGTTGTCTATTTAGCAACTGCGATGGGCAGATGGTTGATTTCACTTCTCTTTGAGCAAGGTTCGTTAGCGTTACTCATCACGGTTGACATTTTATCATTACTTTTTGCAATTGTCGTATTGACACTTGCTAAAAGACTTGACGGAGTTTTAGAGGACCAAAAGTCCTATATCCTCCGACTTGACAAGGAAAGACGAGAAATGGAGGAATCCAATCAATCCGATCCCTTCAACGATCCGTATCAAAACTGAACTCTACATTATTAAATACATCGAATGGAGATTCTTATGAAATCAAAAGCAATTGATTATCTCGTTTATGACGAAAAAACAGGAAAATACAGAGAGGACCCGGAGCAAATCGTCCGCGATGACGTTGAAAAGCACCATTGGAAACACGTGGGCTTGACAATGCTTAAGGACTGGCGCCTCTACCTTATGCTGGTACCTATGATTTTGGTATTCTTCTTCTGGCGCTATATGCCCATGTACGAGCTCCTCGGTTCATTCAAGATATATGACGCAGTAAAGAACGTTTCAGAACAGTTCTATTCCGGATTTTCATATTTCAGAACATTGTTTGCAGGTGACTCATCAATTTCTATCGAATTCTGGAGAGCATTCAGAAACACATTCCTTCTCAGCTTCTACGGCTTGTGCTTCGGTTTCCCGATGCCCATCATAATCGCCCTCTTCTTCAACGAGATAAAATCCAATCTCGCACGAAGCATTTATCAGGTGCTTACATACTTGCCTAAGTTCATGTCAACGGTTGTTATGACGTCACTTATCACAATGCTTTTAAGACCTGCTTCTCCCCTTGTAGAAATTGAGCGCGGCGTTATCTCTACGTTGCTCGTTAACCTTGGAGTTATCACTCCCGAAGTCGGTGACCTCGGTCTTTTGAACAGACCTGAGTTCTTCCGTGCCATCTACCAGATAAGCGGTATCTGGGAAACTGCAGGTTATGATAGTATCGTATTCTTCGCAGCTATCATCGCAATCTCCCCCACAAACTACGAGGCAGCTCAGATCGACGGTGCCAACAAGTGGGCGCAGATGCGTTACGTAGTACTCCCCAGTATCCTTTCAACTGTGGTAATCATGCTTATCACAAGAATCGGTTCTCTTCTTAACGTTGGATATGAAAAGGTAATCCTTCTTACTGACAAGGTTGCAAGCCAGAACGTATACACCACAGCCGAGGTTGTATCTTCATTCGCTAACCGTTACGGTCTTGAAGGCTCATCCACAATGTTTGGAATTACATCCGCTGCCGAAATGATTAATAACGTTGTAGGTATGCTTCTCGTTATCGGAGCAAACTCAATCGCCCGCAAGGCATCCGACGTTTCACTTTATTAAGGAGGGCGCTATAATAATATGAAAAGAAAACTTGAATTTACAGAGCTTTTATTTAAAATATTGAGCTACGTGCTCCTTACAGTATTTGCTCTTTGTTGTCTTTATCCCTTCATCTACGCGCTTGCTTCCGCTATTAGTGGAATCGAGGAGGTAGAAAGAGGTCAGGTCATTTTGTTGCCTCAGAACATTCAGTTTGATGCTTTCCTTAGTATGTTCAACGACAATAACTTCTGGAATGCATATACAAACACTCTCTTCATTACCTTCTACGGTACAATTTGGGCTATGGGCGTTGCAATCTTAGGTGCATATGCTCTTTCCAAAAAGAGATTGTTGTTCCGCAAGGGCATCAACTTCTTCCTTGTATTTACTATGTGGTTCTCTGCAGGTATCGTTCCTCAGTATATCAACTACCTTAACACACAGGAAGTTTTCAATTTGATCGGTATCACCGACGATAAATGGCTCGTTGTTATTGCAATGGGTATGGCAGCTATGAACATCATCCTTCTTCGTAACGCGTTTGAGGGTGTTCCCTCTGAAATCGAAGAGGCTGCTATCGTTGACGGTGCTACTGAATTCCAGGTACTCACAAACGTTTATATTCCCATGAGCAAATCAACGATCGCAACCGTTGCCCTTCTCTTCGGTATCTCCCGTTGGAACGGTTACTTCTGGGCGCGTAGAATGATTATGAATGCTAACGAGCAGCCCTTGCAGGTTTATATCCGTAGAAAGCTTGAGCAGTTCCAGGATTCCGATATCATGGCAGGTTGGAACGAAAGCTATGCATCAGACTCAGTTATCTACTCACTTATCGTTTGTTCAGTAATTCCGATTCTCATCATTTACCCCTTCATTCAAAAGTACTTTGCTAAGGGCGTTAACGTTGGTGGCGTTAAGGAATAATTTCTATTTGACTATAGGTTATTATTGGGTGCAAAACACTCGTGATAATAAATAAAAAATTTTCATGGAGGAAAACACAATGAAAAAACTCTTATCACTCGCATTGGTACTTGTAATGATGCTTACGCTCGTTGCATGTCCCGGTCCCGGTCCTGTTGAGCCTGAGGATCCCAAGTTCGATCTTGAGTACGCTAACGGAACAGTTCTCAGAATGGCTACAGGTTACAACAACCTTGACACAGGTTTGTTCTTCTCTGACCCCGAATTGTTCAAAGGCGCTGATAGCATTACTCTCGCTGACGGCAAGGAATATCGCGTTGGTGTCCTTAAGCCCACTTGGGTAGAAGTTCAGAACAGACTCGGTATGGTATTCGAAGACAAATGGACAGGCGCAGGTTCCGCTGAAAAGGAATTCAACGTTTGGAAAGAAGCTTTGGATGAGGTTGATATGATCTCCGGTTCTGCTTCCGTTCTTAACGAAAACGGCGTTGCTGGTAAGTTGGTTAATATCGCTGAATACCTCGATCATATGCCCAACTTCAAGGCATATCTTGAGGCTAACCCCATCGTTCGTCTCTCTATCACTGGCGATACAACTAACGGTGCTATCTACTTCTCTCCCTACTTTGACGGTGTAAACGACATCGAGCGTATGCCCCTTATGAGAACTGACTGGGTAGAAAAGCTCCTTAACGGCGCAGGTGATTTCACTGCTTCCGCTTCTAACGACCTCGCAGCAGCTGCTTACGAGCCCTACATGCCCACAAGTGGCAAGGTAGACGTAGAAGTAGTTAAGCTTGACAAGTCCGGTGTTGAAACAATTACTAAGGACTATGGCAAGGCTGGCAACATCATCGCTACAATGAACGCTGCTCTTGCTAAGGGCACAGTAACAGGTGTTCAGGCTGTTAACATGCTTCGTGATTATATCGATGAAGCATACAACGGCTACTATGGCACAGAAAGAGCTAACCTCTTCATCGGCCAGAACGCAGCTTGGGACGCAGACGAGCTTGTTGCTCTTCTCCGTTGCGTAGTTGCTAACCCCCAGACACTTAACGGTAGAGATTCTATCGAAGGTATCTTCTCTCGTGAAGACGACAACAACCAGAGACGTGTTGACATGTTCCGTTTTGCAGGAACTCTCTTCGGCGTTCGTGGTCTTGAGTCTCGTCAGGATTACCTCTACGTAGGTAACGACGGTATGCTTCACGATGCTCGTCAGGAAGAAGCTACATACGTTGCACTCGAAAGAATGAACGCTATGGCTAAGGAAGGTCTTATCGCTGACTCCTTCATCAACAGCCAGGATACAGATACAAAGCCCATGCTTCAGGATGACACAGGTTTCATGCACTACGACTACAACCAGACACAGACAATCCACAACGAACCTTCCGCTAACGTTCTTGGTGAAGGCGAAAAGTACATGGCAGTTATGGTTCCCGTAGCTCGTTGGAACGACGGTACAGGCGAACAGTTCTTCAGATTCACAGAATCCTGGAGATCCGTTAAGACAGACGGTTGGGCAATCTCTCTTGCAGGTGTTGCAGGTAACACAGATAAGCTCCACGCTGCTCTTGCTATCATCGACTATGCATACTCAAAGGAAGGTCAGATCCTTATGTCCTACGGTCCTGATGAATTCATCAAGACAAATGCTGACGGTTCTTACGTAACATTCAACTTCAACGGTGTTCAGTGGCCCGTTATCGCTGATGCTACATACGAAGAGCTTTGGGAAAAGGCTGGCGGTAACTATACAAACTACGCTCGTAAGTACCTCGGTTCTACTCTTTCCTTCGCAAAGAGCCAGTCCTTCGAATACCAGTGCACACAGGAAGTTGGTAAGGAAGGTGCAGGCAACATTTCCACAGCTATCGGCTTTGGTACAATCAAGCATCCCGAGCTTGCTCTTACATCCAATCCTTGGTGGACATCCGTTCCCACAGTTCTTCCCACAACAAAGACTGAAAACGATATGATCAGTGGATACACAGAGCTTGGCTCAAAGGGTAAATTCTCCTCCTCCAAGGGCGGCGATAACCTTCTTGTTGATATCATCCGTTACGATTACAAAGGTGAAGGCACAGCCTCTCGTGCAGAAGTTTTGAACACAGTTCAGAACACATGGAACGGTGCTAACTATCTCGAGCTTAAGAACGACGCTTGGCAGAGACTTCAGTCCTTCTACCAGAACTTCGCAAAATAATTTAAGCTTCTATAGTTAATTATTTAGTAACTCTAAATTAATTGAGGGGGGAGCTCCGCTCCCCTCTCACCCACAAACTTATCTTGAAATACTTTAAAATTTCGTGAAGTCGCGTCACGCGACAGTACGCGACAGAATGAGAGAAAACTATGTATAGAAAACAAATGAAATTTCAAAGACTCGTATGCTTCGCAATCCTTGCAGCATCCGCTCTTGTATTTATTTATTCCCTCGGTCTTTCAACAGACCTTTACGATGCATTTTACAGTACAATGCGCGACCCTAACAATATCTACAACTCAAAGGTAGAGGGTTCATGGATCTTCTATGAAATTCAGCCCTTTAACCATGCTCTTACCGCTGCATCCATCGTTCTTATTATCTGCAGCATCATCTTATTTTTGACAAATACGCACTCACGCAGAAAATACTACGTTGCTAACTACGTTGCTACTATTTTGAATGCAGTCGTTAGCCTTGGTATCACTGTTTGGGGCATTATCAATATATCTTCCTTCAGAAATCAGTACCTTACAACCGTTGACTTTGCTGCTCTTAAGGAGTATGCCGAAAAGTGGAATACACTCTATACCGATTCAACATTCTGGTTTGATATCGGATACGTTATCTTTGGTATAGTTGTAATTTCCGTTGGACTTTCAATCTATAACCTCATTTGGAAAAAGGGATTGATGGCTGATGAACAAAGACTTATCAAAGAAGGATTGGAGGCTTAAGCATTATGGCTCATACAATCGATATTAAAAAGGACCGTTTGCGTTATACAAAGAACACAAAGTCCTCAACCTTTGCTCTTATTGCTATACTTTTTAACGTTTTCTATTTTGTAAGTCTTTATAGCTCAGACGTTGGTAATTTCTATTACAACAAGACAATCGGTGCATCCGTTATTTGTAATCTTCTCTTCCTCCTTTTCACATTCTTGTGCTCAGAGGGTGTAAAAAATTACAAAATGTCCTATTCTATAATTCTTTTTGCTCTCGGTGCATTCCAGATCGTTAGAATTTTTGGAATTCCTACAACTGCATCAAACACATACGTAACTCTCACAGGCGTTGAGGTTTGTGTTATGGAACCCAGTCAGTTCACTTGGATATGCGTGTGCCTTATCGCGTCAGCTATCTGTTGCTTTATAGCTGCTGCTATCGGTGTTCACCAGACAATCACTCTTAGAAATTACGAAAAGCAAATCAACAAATAATTAAAAACACTCCAAAAAGAAAGGTGTGCATTTTATGGCTTCATTGAGCTTAAAAAATATCAATAAAATATATGACAATAACGTTCAGGCCGTTTTCGATTTCAATATCGACATCAAGGACGGAGAATTTATAGTTTTGGTTGGCCCCTCCGGTTGCGGTAAGTCAACTACTCTCCGTATGATTGCAGGTCTTGCGGATATTTCCTCAGGCGAGCTTATCATCGTTGGCAAGAACGTTACATCCCTTCCCGCTAAGGATAGAGACATTGCGATGGTTTTCCAGAACTATGCTCTCTATGCACATATGACAGTATATGAAAATATGGCATTCTCTCTTACACTTCGTAAGGAGAATCCTAACGTAATACATGAAAAGGTACTTGCGGCTGCTGAGATTCTTGGTCTTACAGACCAGCTCAACAAAAAGCCCAAGCAGCTTTCAGGCGGTCAGCGTCAGCGTGTTGCCATGGGACGTGCTATCGTTCGTACTCCCAAGGTATTCCTCTTTGACGAGCCTCTTTCCAACCTCGACGCTAAGCTCAGAGGTGCTACAAGACGTGAGATTCTTCTCCTTCACAAGAGACTTGGAACGACTATGCTCTACGTTACTCATGACCAGACTGAAGCGCTTACACTTGCTGACAGAATCGTATGTATGTCGATGGGTTACGTTCAGCAGATAGGTACTCCCCTTGAGCTTTACGATACTCCTGCAAATATTTTCGTTGCAAGCTTTATCGGTCTTCCTCCCATGAACTTCTTTGAAGGTAAGATCGAAGGTGGATGCTTTGTATCTCCCTTCTTCTCTGCTCCCCTTAACGATGAGCAGAAAAAGCTTCTCTCTTCCTACGAGGGCAAGGAAATTATCCTTGGCGCACGTCCTGAAAACATCATTCACGACGATAACGGTTACATCAATATTGAAGTAACTCTTAATGAAAACCTTGGTCAGACCACTCTCGTTCACGGCACAGTTAACAATCACAAGATAACTGCTAAGTTCCGTGAATGGTGCAACTACAAGAACGGCGACAAGGTTAGCGCATCAATCAACAATATGCATTTCTTTGATAAAGAAACAACTAACGCTATCAGATAAGGAGCAATAATATGAAATCTAATAAGAATTTTTCCAATAAGCTCCGTACAAGCTTGAAAGAAATGGTGCGTAAGTTTATTGTTTCACTCAAGAAGAACCCCAGCATGATCCCTTTTTCAATGCTTATCATTTCTTTCTTGGTGTTGTCATTAAACCTTACTTCTATTTCCAATACAACAGCAACAATGCAGGGTATAGGCACAGGACTTTGCGAATTTGCATCCATGCTCTTCTCAATCCTTTCTATGATTTGCATGCTTAATGCTTTCCCGAAAAGACAGAAGCCCAATTACCTTATGGTAGGTCTTCTTTTGGGTATGTTTGCCGTTGTTATTTTCTGCGACGTTGTCTATAGCACAAAAATCACAGCAACAATTGCAAAGCTTGGTGATAACATCAAGCGTAAGCAGTACGATGAATATATGTCAACGTATACAACTATGATTGCTCACATCGTTCTCGTTGCACTTACCGGTGTTGCAACCGTTCTTGAGCCTTGGTTTGCAAAGCTTCTCAAGAAGATCAACACGTCTGTTGAGATCGAAGCAACTAACGTTGACAATATTGAGCTTGTCGATGAGGAGTAATCTTTAAAAATGGCTAAACACTCTTCCCCTCGCGACACTAAAAAAACCGAAGAATATTACAAATTAAACACGGATGCCGTTGATAAGCTTGTCAACGCAGAAAAAAATGCTTCAAAGCTTCCTCCTCTAAAGGATCCTGCAAAGCAATACCGTTCGGATTTTCTTGACCGCATCCCTGCTCCCGTTAAAGCACTTTTCATTAAATGGTGGTTTAACGGCGCCGTGTGTTACTTCATTTTGTGGGAATACGATATTAACATCTATGCAAGAGATTTCCTTGACTTATTTGTTATTCTTACGATAGTTCTCGGTATGGTAAATGATTTGCTCGTTAATAACGCGCTCAGATTCATTGCCACTCTCCCGGGTGAAAACGATCGTTGGATGATGTTCCCCAAAAAGAAGTTTTGGACATTCTTTGCTAATATTTTATACTCATTCGTGGTTCTCTACTGCGTTGTTTGGGGATATGGAATCATCAACGTTACAGTAATAAGTGAAATCATGAACGGAGTAGAGCCGATATTATTCGGCATCATATACGTTCTTTTTGACGTTTTGTTTATAAGCATGAAAAATCTTTTCAAAACCATATTAAGGGACGCAAAAAATAAGGTGAACAAGCAATAATTATGATAAAAACTTTATTTATTTCTTCAGGCTCGGCTTGCTTTGAGTGGGAAAACAATCTTCCCTATTATGCAGAAAATGAATATACTGTATATTTGAACGGTGAGGAGGTTCTCACCTCAAATACCAACGTGTTCTCAATTTTTGGATTGAAGCCCGATACTGAATATACAATCACAACCTCTGTAAACGAGGATGTAATAACTTTCAAAACAGAAAAATCAGCTTGCGTTATTAACGTTCGTGATTTTAATGCTTCAGGTGACGGCATAACGGACGATACAGTAGCAATTCAGACTGCGATCAACTGTATGCCTAAGCACGCCAAGCTCTTCTTCCCCAAGGGCACTTATCTCACTTCCCCTCTTTGCCTTAAGAGTCATATCACGCTCGAGCTTGACAAGGATGCAGTCCTTCTTGGACATACGGATACTGATAAATATCCCGTCATTCCCGGTCACACTCAGGATATGATAAGTGGTGAGGATATTGAGTTTGGAACTTGGGAAGGAAATTCCGTTGTGATGCGTCAGGGACTTATCTTTGCAGAATATGCAGAGGATATCACTATTATCGGTCCCGGTACTATTGACGGAAATGCGCAAAATTCCATTTGGTGGGACAATCCCAAATCCCCTATCGCAAGACCCAGACTTCTCTTCTTTAACAGATGCGAGAATATCAGAGTTCACGGAATCATCGCGCAAAATTCTGCTTCATGGCAGCTGCACCCCTATTATTCTAAAAATATCGACTTTCTTGATATATCTATTTTTGCACCCAAGGATAGTCCCAATACTGATGCTATCGACCCTGAGGCATGCGATATTGTAAACATTATCGGATGTAAATTCAGTGTTGGCGACGACTGTATCGCTATCAAGTCTTCAAAGATAGATGTAGCCAAAAAGTATAAAACTCCCGCCAACCGTCACACAATCAGAAACTGCATCATGCAATTCGGTCACGGAGCAATTACTCTTGGCAGTGAGATGAGTGGCGGAGTTACAAACCTTACCGTTAACCGTTGTGTTTTCCGTCAGACTGACAGAGGTCTTAGAATCAAGACTCGCAGAGGACGCGGAAAATATGCCGTAATTGACGGAGTTCTCTTTGAAAACATTAAAATGGATGGAGTTATTACACCTATTGCCATCAATATGTGGTATAACTGTTGCGATCCCGATAGATACTCAGAGTATGTTTGGTCTCGCGATGCGCTTCCCGTTGACGACCGTACTCCCTATCTTGGAGAATTCACCTTCAAGAATATGGAATGCACCGGCTGCGAGGCTGCTGCTTGCTATTGCGACGGTCTTCCCGAGCGTCCCATCAAATCCATTACGTTTGAAAATATCAATTTCTCATTTGCTGAAAATGCGCGTCCTGCAAATCCTATTATGAAGAATTTTGTAGAGCCTGCTTGCAAGATGGGAATGTATCTTGACAACGTTGAAACCCTTATAGTCAAAAACGTAAACGTTATTGGCGCAGAGGGTGACGAGATAATCGCAAATCACGTTGGAAGAATAATAAAATAAATCTGAAAGGATGCTTTTATGTACACAAAGATTGATGCATATATTGAAAAATTGCTTAATTGCTCAACTCCCGATGCTCCAATCTGGAATATTGAAAGCATCAGACAGGGCAAAGCTCCTCATTGGAATTATATTGACGGTTGCATGATCACTTCCCTTCTTGAAATCGGAAGAATCACAGGTGACAAGAAATATTTTGACTTTGCCGAGCATTTTATCGACTATTACGTATTCGATGATGGCACGATTCGTGGCTATAGCATTGAAAAATATAACCTTGATGACCTTAACGAAGGTAGAGTGTTGTTCGAGCTCTATGAGAAAACCGGCAAGGAAAAATACAAGCTTGCTATCGAGCATCAAGCTCTTCAGCTTAAGGGACAACCCAGAACCTGCACTGATAATTTCTGGCACAAGCTCATCTATCCCAATCAGATATGGCTTGACGGTCTTTATATGGCTCAGGTTTTCAGCACCAAATATCAAAAATATAAGCAGGAAAAAGACTACAGTGACATATTGATGCAGATTAAAAACGTCAGAAAGTATATGTTCGACGAAGAGATCGGTCTTTATTATCACGGACTTGACTGCTCAAAATCTATCTTTTGGGCTGATAAAGAAACCGGTCTTTCTAAAAACTTCTGGCTTCGAGCTATCGGTTGGTATACAGTTGCCATGATTGATATCATCGAGATAGTTGACGATGACAAAACAAAGGCAGAAATAGCTGAGATATTCTCCGAGCTTATGCACAGTGTGATAAGATATCGCGACGAGGATAGCAAGATGTATTACCAGGTTGTAAACCTTGCCAAACGCGAGGGCAACTATCTTGAAACGAGTGGCTCATCCATGCTTGCATATGCTATGCTTAAGGGCGCAAGACTTAACGTTCTTCCCTCTCAATTTGCTACATACGGCAAGGAAACCTTTGACGGAATATGCAAGAGATATCTTAAAATCACAGATGACGGCGACTTAAACCTTTCCGGAATATGTCTTGTTGCAGGACTTGGTCCTGAAAACAACACCCGACGCGACGGCAGCTTTGAATATTACATTTCAGAGCCCGTTGTTGAAAACGATGCAAAGGGTGTTGCTCCGTTCATTCTTTGCTATACTGAAATTTTAAGAAACACATAAGGTAAACAATATGAGATTAATGGTTCGCGCGCATGACCTTGGAGTTAAGGGCGCAGACAATATAAACAAAAGAATCACTGAGCTTGGACTTGACGGAGTTCAGCTTGTGGCATATAAATCTATAGAGGGCGTAAGCTATTCTCCATCTTCACTTTCTTCAAGTCAAGCAAGTGAGGTAGGCAACGCAATAAAGAAAAACGGCAAAGATATTGCTCTTATTGGTGCATATTTCAATCCCGTTCATCCCAATACTGAGAAAATTTCTAACGGAATTGCAGTTTTTAAGGATTATTTATCACTTGCCAAGGAGCTTGGCTGCGATTACGTTGGCTCTGAAACAGGCTCTTATAACGGTGACCCCTGGATATATCATCCCATGAATCATTCCGACGAGGCGCTTGAAAGAGTTATCGATACCTTCTCTTCTCTTGCAGAGCATGCCGAAAAAAACGGTGTAAGCATTGCAATGGAGGGTGCTTTCGGTCACGTTTGTCACACTCCCGAAAGACTTTTACAAGCAGTAAATGCAATTGGCAAGAAAAATATAAGATTTATATTTGATTTATATAATTATCTCGATATTTCAAACGTTGAAAGCGCTTACGATATCCTTGACAGAGGTCTTTCTCTTCTCGGTGACCGTATACTCCTATTCCACATCAAGGATTTTACCGTTGAAGACGGAAAATTAAAGCAATGTGGAGTTGGAAAGGGTGTTCTCGATTTCAATTTGATACTTTCTAAAATCTATTCCCACAACAAGGATGCGATTTTGGTTTTCGAAGGAACCTCATATGATGATCTTCCCTTCGCAATAAAACATTTAAAAGATATAATCAACAAAATTCAAAATGACGAATCCGTCATTGAGTAAAGGAGTATTATGGCATACTTATCTCTTAAGGACATTAACAAAATCTACCCCAACGGCTTCCACGCCGTTCACAATTTCAACCTCGAGATTGAGCAGGGCGAGTTCATCATCTTCGTTGGACCCTCCGGTTGCGGTAAATCCACAACTCTTCGTATGATTGCAGGTCTTGAGGATATCAGTAAGGGAGAATTTTATATTGACGGCGTATATGCCAACGAAATGCGTCCTCGTGAGCGTGGAGTTGCGATGGTATTCCAAAGTTATGCTCTATACCCCCACCTCTCCGTATACGACAACCTTGCATTCGGTCTTTCCCTTCAGGGTGTTGACGACGATATCATTGAGGAAAAGGTTCTTGCAACTGCTAAGATTCTTGGTCTTACTGACTACCTTGACAGAAAGCCCAGAGCTCTTTCCGGCGGTCAGCGTCAAAGAGTTGCAGTAGGTCGCGCTATCATTCGTAAGGTTGGCATCTTCCTTATGGACGAGCCTCTTTCCAACCTTGACGCAAAGCAGCGTGTAACAATGCGTTCTGAAATTACCGATATCCACAGAAAGGTTGGTTCAACAACTATCTACGTTACTCACGACCAGACTGAAGCTATGACAATGGCTGACAGAATCGTAGTAATGAAGGACGGATACATTCAGCAGGTTGGTAATCCCTATGAGCTTTACTTCAAGCCCGTTAACCTCTTCGTTGCAGGATTTATCGGTGAGCCTCCTATGAACTTTATTCGCACAAGGGTTTGTAACTCTTGCGTTGAAATCGGTGGAAACAAGCACGACCTCTCCTGTGTTATCGGTAGTGACATATCCAACTACGAGGGCAAGGAAATTATCGTGGGCTTCCGTCCTGAAGCAATCTCTCTTGCAGAGGTTGAAAACTCCTTCAAGCTCTCCTCAAAGGTCGAGCTTACTGAGCTTCTCGGTGACAACACAAACGTATACGTTGACATGAACGGTGACAAGGTAATCCTTAAGGTTGATCCCCATGACACACCTAAGATGGATACCGAAATTTCCTATTATGTGCCTCACAAGAGCATTTACCTCTTTGATGCAGAAACTGAAGACGTTATCAATAAGTATTAATACAAAAAGCACCGTAATCACGGTGCTTTTTCTATAAAATAAAGGGACTTTATTTCTAAAGTCCCCTTTTCTATTTATCAGAAGTTGAAATATCTGAGTGCGTTGTGGTAGCAAATACCTGATACGATTTCTGTAAGAGTATCCATATCCATGGGATATTCACCCTCGTCAACCCATTTGCCGATGAGGTTGCAAAGTATTCTTCTGAAATACTCGTGACGGGGATAGGAAACGAAGGAACGGCTATCTGTAAGCATACCAACGAATCTTGCAAGCATACCAAGATTAGCAAGAGCCTGCATCTGACCTTCCATACCATCTCTCTGATCGTTGAACCACCAACCGGATCCGAACTGGATCTTTCCTGCAACGGGAGCCTTCTGGAAGTTACCGAGCATTGTTCCAAGAACGTAATTATCCTTGGGGTTAAGTGTGTAGAGTATTGTCTTAGGAAGAACGTCTCTATATTCAAGGCTATTCATAAATGCAGAAAGCTTTTCTGCGATGCAAAGGTCATTGATGGAGTCAAAGCCAACGTCTGCACCAAGCTTTTCATACATTCTTCTGTTGTTGTTACGAAGAGCGCCGATATGAAGCTGCATAGCCCAACCGAGTCTTGTATACTCTTCTGCACAAACTGTGAGCATAGCTGTCTTGAATGCATCGATTTCCGCATCTGTAAGCTCACCGCCTGCCATTCTCTTATTGAAGGCTGCTTCAGCATCGCCTTCACCGTAAGGAACGTATTCAAGAGCATGGTCGGAAAGACGGCATCCATGATCGTGGAAATACTGGATTCTTGCTCTCATCCAGGCAACAAGCTCGGAATATGTCTTAACACCTGTCTGCTCAATATAAGGCAAGAAGGTTTCTTTGCCGATTTCAACTGCCTTATCGGGACGGAATGTGGGAAGAATCTTTGTTTCAAAATCCTTAAGCTGCTCGTGATATTCGAGAGTGTCGATAGGATCGTCAGTTGTACAAATGATAGCAACGTTTGAACGCTTGATAAGGTTTTGTGCGCTATACTCATCCTTTGCAAGGCATTCGTTAACCCTATTCCAGATTCTTTCGCAGCTTTCTTCGTTAAGAGTTTCATCGATATCGAAATATCTCTTAAGCTCGAGATGTGTCCAGTGGTAGAGGGGGTTGCCTATAAGATAAGGAACTGTTTTAGCAAACGCCTTGAACTTTTCATATTCATCAGCACCGCCCGTAATATATTCCTCGTCAACGCCGTTTGTTCTCATCTGACGCCATTTGTAGTGGTCACCGCCAAGGAAGAGATCAAATGCGTTCTTGAATTTGTAGTTTTCTGCAATCATCTTAGGAGAAAGATGGCAGTGATAGTCAATAATGGGAAGATCCTTAACTGCAGCATAGAGCTTTCTTGCAGTTTCTGTCTTGAGCATGAAATTATCATTAATGAAACTCATAATGTTACACCATCCTTAAAAATTGAAATTTCGCGATAGGAGTGCAATTCGTTCTTAGTCTGCTCTCCTTCAGCTACCTTGATAATATATTCAAACAATTCGTTTGTTAAGGGATTACCCTCGAGTGTGGGAGAAGCGTCAAAGTCAATCCAGTTTGACTTGCGCTCGGCAAGAGAGTGATTAGTTGCAATCTTTACTGTGGGAACAGGACCACCAACGGGTGTGCCTCGTCCTGTTGTGAAGAGTATGATATGAACTCCTGCAGCAGTAAGATTTGTGATAGCAACTATATCGTTTCCGGGACCGTTAAGAAGACTCAATCCGTTCTTGCTTATTACGTCACCGTAGTCAAGAACGTCAACTACCTTTGAAAGGCCACCCTTTTGGATACAACCCAAGGATTTCTCCTCGAGAGTACTGATACCACCCTTTTTATTTCCGGGTGACGGATTTTCATAGATAACCTGATTATGTCTTGTATAGTAATCTTTAAAATCGTTGATAAGCTTAACGGATTTGTTGAATATCTCCTCGTTCTCGGCTCTTGCCATAAGAAGATGCTCAGCTCCGAACATTTCGGGAACCTCGGTAAGAACGCAGCTACCACCACTTGCAATAACCTTATCGGAAAGTCTACCTACAAGGGGATTTGCCGTAATGCCACTATAGCCGTCACTGCCACCACACTTAAGACCTATCTTAAGCTTGGATACGGGAACGGGCTGTCTTTCAAAGCTATCTGCATATGTCTGAAGCTCGCGAACAAGCTTAATTCCCTCTGCAACGTCATCGTTATAATCCTGAGCGTTAAGGAATTTAACTCGTTTTTCATTAACAGGTCCTAAAACCTTTTTGAAAACGTCGATATTATTGTTTTCGCAACCAAGTCCCAAAACGAGAACACCACCTGCATTAGGATGATTTACAAGACCGCGAAGAACAAGCTGTGTGGTTGTCTGGTCGTCACCAAGCTGGGAGCAGCCGAAGGGATGGGGAAAATGAAGTGCTCCCGTTTCCTTGGCAATCTGCTCTGCCACCTTGTTTACGCAACCAACGGTAACGACGATCCAAACGTCATTTCTGATACCAACGTCACCGTTTTCTCTTACGTAACCCATAAACGTACGGCTCTTGTCCTCTTCCTCAATGTCGTAGAAGTGGGGATCGTACTTATACTCAAGATTACCTGAAAGGTTTGTCTTGATATTGTGATTATGTACATGCTCACCCTTTTTGATATCTACAATGGCATGTCCGATGGGATTTCCGTATTTTATGATATTTTCACCGGCCTTAATATCACAAAGCGCATATTTGTGACCATCCTCAAGGTTGATGTCAACGTTATCCAATTTGTTAATTAACATTTTTCAATCTCCTCTGTGAGATAGGAAAGATCCTGTCCCCAAAAATCAACATTTGCAAGAATCTCGCGAGTATTGTGATTCTTCATAAATTCAATAACCTCGGGAGCATCCTGAGGCATATCTGTTTTATAGAACTCAATAAGCTTTGCAAAAGCAAAGAGGAGAGTCTTGGGCATCTTGTTATATCTCTTGATATACTCAAGAATTGAAGGAAGAACTCTTACCTTGAACTTGCTTACAGAGTTCAAAGAAATTGCAGAAAGATAATGCTTGATATAGGGATTGCCAAATCTTTCTACAACACTGTTTGCATAAGCAAGAAGCTCGTCAGCCGGAAGATCAAGTGTGGGGCAAATTTCATCAAATACACATTTGCGAAGATGAGCACACATTCTTTCGTCATCAATGCAGCTCTTAACTGTATCAAAGCCCTCAAGCATTGCATAAGGAACAAGGCTTGTGTGTGCGCCGTTAAGGATTCTTACCTTTCTTGTACGGTACATCTCGAGCTTGTCCTTTGTAACGATAACGTTAAGTCCTGCAGAGGAGAAAGGAAGCTCTGCTTCAAGATCGTGCTCAGTTTCGATAACCCAAAGGTGGAAGAATTCACTTGTGTTGAGCATATTGTCCTCATAGCCAAGGCCAAGATCCTCACCTCGGGGATAACCTGTGTTGATTCTGTCAACGAGAGTATTTGTGAATATATTTTCATTTTCTACCCAGTTTTTGAATTCATTACCAAGCTCCCAAAGATCTGCATACTGAAGAATGCATTTCTTAAGGTTGTCACCGTTTCTATCAATAAGCTCGCAAGGAAGGAAAACAAATCCTGCAAGACCAAGATCAAATCTCTTCTTGAGAAGGAGTGTTACCTTTGCAGGGAATGTCTTAGGAGGAGCGTCAGTAATCTTATCCTCTGATGAGAACACAATACCGGACTCAGTTGTGTTGGAAACAACAAAACGGAAATCAGGATTTTCAGCCAATGCCATATAAGATGCAAAATTATCATAGGGCTTTACACAACGGGAAATAACGTCAACAACTGTTGTATCCACGCCCTCAACTCCACGAATCACGTGCGTGTAAACGCAATTCTGTGCAGAAAGAAGATCGCACATGCCCTGTTCGATGGGCTGAACAACCACAACGTTACCGTTAAAATCAGAGCTGTCATTCACCTTTTGAAGCATCCAGTCAACAAATCCACGAAGGAATCCTCCCTCACCAAACTGTATGACTCTTTCAGGTCTTGTTACCTGTTTGAATTCCATAATACATCCTCCTGTCGTATTAAAGTTTTGACAAAAAAGTCAAAAAAATTTCATCGAATTTTATAAGGGTATATATACCCATATATATTTTATACTTATATAAGAGTGACCGCCTTAAAAAATTTGCATTTTTTGTAAAAGTATCTTGATTTATTTGATATTATATGGTAAAATATCTTAAATAATCAGATCAGGAGGCACCATGAGCGCTAGTATCATTATGAGTAACAGTGATTTTTACTTTCACAGAACGGAAAATAAAACCTGTTCCAACTCCACTCAACATCATCATTCCGGCTTTGAGATTTATTATATGAAGGAGGGCAAGTGCCACTACTTTATCAATGACGTGTCCTTTGACATCGTTTCCGGTGACGTTATCCTCATCCCCGAGGGAACTCTCCACGGCACAAGCTATGGTTCAAAGCCTTGCACAAGAATTCTTATAAATTTCCAAAGCAAAATTATCTCCCCTAACATCCTCACGGCTCTCAAGGACGTTGGATATTTATACAGAAATTCTGAAACTATTCGAACAATCGACAGTATTTTTACAAGCATCGAAAGTGAATATAATAACGGTGACACAATTGCTCAGGTGGCACTCAGAAACTATGCCGAATCACTTTTGATCCTTATGATCAGAAACCAACACGAAAAGATAAAGCAGGACAGAAACAGTATCGTTGATGCCGCTATCAAGTATATCCAAAGCAACTATATGTCAACAATTCGTCTGGCTGACGTTGCAAAGATGCTTTCCGTCAGCGAAGAGCATCTTTCAAGAACCTTTAAAAAGGAAATAACGTTTGGATTCAGTGAATACGTTACTCTTATAAGACTTCAAAAGGCAGAGCATATGCTCAAAAACGAGCCGAGCCGTGCCATCACAGAGGTTGCATATGCTTGTGGCTTCAACGACAGTAACTACTTCTCATATAAGTTCAAAAAAGCTTATGGCATAACCCCATCCGAGGTAAGAGATAACCCCAAAAACGAGGTTTCTCAGCCCCCATATCACATTAACCAATAAAGGATAATTTATGAAGGATCTTATATTTGCCATTAATGCAGTTTTGCCCATAATTCTTATGATAGCAGTGGGCTATTTCTTAAAGAAAATAAAGCTGCTTGATGAAAATAATGCAATAAAAATGAATACTCTTGTATTCAGAGTATTCCTCCCGATAATGCTGTTTCTGAACGTTTATAAAATCGAAAGCCTTGCAAAAATTGATTTTACATTCGTTTTTTATGCAATCGGAATCACTGTTCTTGCCTTTCTTATAGGCGTTCCCGTTATGCATGTTTTGTTCAAGGATAACCGTCAAAGAAGTGTTATGCTTCAAGGTATATTCAGAGCAAATTATGCACTTGTGGGCATCCCTCTTGCAGAGTCACTTTTCGGTGTTGAGGGTAGTATTATGGCTTCCCTTCTCTCTGCATTTATTGTTCCTGTTTTCAACATTTTGGCTGTAATTTGCCTTACAATTTATTCTGCCGGCGATAAGAAGCCAAGCATTTTGGGCGTTCTCAAGGGCATTGCGAAAAACCCTCTTATCCAAGGTATCTTTTGTGGACTTGTTGCGCTTGGAATCCGTGCCATTTTCGTAGAGATTGGCATCGATTTCCGTCTTTCAGACGTCACTCCCTTGTATAAAACCTTGCAAAATCTTTCAAGCGTGGCAACCCCTATCGCACTCCTTGTTTTAGGTGCAAGATTTGAGATTTCTTCTATCCCGCATTTGAAAAAACACATCATAATCGGAACATTAACACGATGCGTGATAGTGCCCACGCTCGGTATATCAATTGCAATTTTGCTTGGAATCTTCAACGGTGCTCAGTTTGCAACCTTCGTTGCTTGCTTCTGCACTCCCGTTGCCGTATCAAGCGTACCCATGTCGCAGGAGATGGGCGCTGATGCAGAGCTTATGGGACAGCTCGTTGTTTGGACAACAGTTTTCTCGGCACTCAGCATTTTTATTGCTTCATTTATATTAAAAGCCATCGGAATTTTCTGATAAAACAACGCCAAAAAGGTCTTCATTTTGAGGACCTTTTATTTTTTTGTAAATAAGCATTGTGCAATATATCAAAAAAATAGTCTATGTTTTTGTAAAAATGTGAGAAAATGCGTTTTCAGGGCATGTTTTTATGAAAAAAACACCAAAATCATTGATTTTTTGATTGTTTTATGGTAAAATATACACAATGGAATAATATGTCTTTAATATTTCAAAAACAAATAAAAATCATGGAGGAATACCTATGAAAACTAAGCTTCACACAAAGCTTCTCTCCTTGCTTCTTGTGGTATTTATGCTTCTTCCAACAATGTCAGCAGTAGTTCCCGTTTTTGCTGAGGAAATGATGACTTATACGTTGGATGCAGGCTCTTTGCCCGACGTAACAAGCGGATCAAAGCAAGAAGGAGACAATGATACTTGTGGTACAGACAATTTCTTTACCCTTTATTACAAGGCTGCCACAAAAATCGAATCCAACGTAAAAACTTTCCTTGGATTTACTTCCGAAAAACGTATAGACTTCCAAGGTGCAATCGATCTTGCAACTCCTGCAGGATGCATATCCTTCCTTACTCAAGGAGCCGCAGAGGTTAAAATTTTCTGGGTAAGTGGCGGTGACGGCAGACAGCTTGCTATCTATGATGAAAGCGGAGCTTTGGTTGCCGAAACAGCTGAAACATCCATTAAAAACGAGCTTTACGTATCAACTCTTTCTCTTCCCTCTGAAGGAACGTATTATCTTGGTGGCTCAACAGGCAGCTGCTATTTGTACAGAGTTGACGTTACAACAAAGAAGCTTGACAAGGGCCCCAGAGACAGCTGGGACAACGTAAAGGATCCTACATTTGCTTCTATCACAGCAAATGCAGACGGTACAGTTTCTATTGAAGCAAACGCATTGGTTGATCACCACGGTGCCGACTATCTCACAGTTAACATGTACCAGGATGGAAAGATCATCTCTACAGTTAAGTCAACGTCCATTAAGTCCGTTCACAACCTTGTATTCACACCCGTTGAATCAGGTGTTTACCATTTCGAAGCTATCCTGACTCGTGAGGGTGAGGTAGACAAGAAATCCAACTTGTACGAGCTTAATTATTCTCTTCCCATTGCTACTCCATTCATTACATTGGCTTCTAACCTCGGTAACGGTTCTGTAAACGTTATTTGGAACCCCTCAAGAGAGGCTGAAAGCTATAACGTTTATGTAAACGACGTATTGTATCAGAACACATCTGAACGCAGCATCACGTTGACAGGTCTTTCCGTTGGAAAAATGGCTAAGATTGACATTGAAGCTGTTCGCGGTGAAGACGTTTCCTCTAAGGGTTCTATAAGCATCACTGTTGGAAACGAAAAGCGTGACTGGGATTTCACAGTTTACGGTCCTTCTACTAACAGAAGTGACAACGTTTTCACAGAAAACAAGGATGGCACAGTTACAATCAAGTCCATCAATGGTAAGGGTAAGCTTCAGCCTACAGGAGCTGACGGTCTTGCTTACTACTACACAGCAGTTCCCGCAGATCAGAACTTTACATTCCGTGCAACCGTAACAGTTAACTACTGGACATATTCAAACGGTCAGGACGGTTTCGGTCTTATGGTTATGGACCACGTTCCTTCAACCGATTATACAACAGCAAACTTCTGGTCCAATCTTTATATGGCGGTTGCCACAAAGATTGAATACCGTTATGAAGACCTTGAAGAAGGCGACTATAACATCTACACAACAGAATCCGTGCTTGGTGACAAGTACAGCATGAAGCTTGGTATCGGTAGCATCTCAAAGATTGGTATCGACCAGTCCATCATCGACCGCACAACTCTTGGTGAGCAGGGCCTCATCGTTGGACAGACAGGTTATCTTCAGTCACTCGTTCAGACTCTCGAATGCAGAGCGGGCTTGCTTGGTAAGAAGGCCGGTACTTATAACATTATCGGCAATTTCCAGAACGCCGAAGCTCCCGAGGGAACATTGGATGAAAGATATCTCATCACTGAGATGACTCTTGAAATCCAGAAGAATAACACAGGTTACTTCATTACATATTACGATAAGAACGGTGAAGTTGTAAGAACAATCAAGAATTACGAGCCCGATGCTCTTGAGCAGTTCGACTCTGATTTCGTATACGTTGGTATGTTCGCTTCCCGTAACGCAAGCGTTACATTCAGCGACATCTCTCTTACAACTATTGCAGAAGAAGATGATAAGCCCGCTGAACCCAGACCTATCGAAAAGATAATCCCTTCAGTTACAATTACATCTGCTACTTCTACAACATCTACTGAGTACAATCTCATCGCAGATTTCAACGTTGCAGGTACTGTTGACGTTTATATGAACAACACTCTCCTTCTTGAAGGAATCGAGGTTGAAGCATATCAGCGTCTTTCTGAAATCCTTGATTTCAGCGATACTGCAAGATACGATATTGCAAACTCTCTCAGAGTTGTATTCACTCCCGATGCAGATCAAGAGCTTCCTCCCTACACTGCTCTTTCAACAACAGCTCCCGTTTGGGTCAATATGGATATCTCACTTTACAAGGGCAACAGCCACGTAAAGAACATCTACGTAGCTCCCAACGGCATGTACTATGGAAACGGTACAAAAGAACATCCCTATGATTTGCTTACAGCAATCAAGTGCGTAATCCCCGGTCAGACAATCATCCTTATGGAAGGTACCTACTATTTCGAAACCGGCATCAGAATCGAGCGCGGTATCAACGGTACTGAAGAAAATCCCATCAGATTGATTGCAGATCCTGAAGCAAAGACAAGACCTGTTATTGACTTCAAGGGTATGGGTACAGGTATCACACTCGGTGGTAACTGGTGGTATTTGTACGGATTTGACGTTACAAATTCCTATGACGGCAACAAGGGTATTCAGGTATCCGGTAACAACAACGTTTTAGACCAGATCAACACTTATTACAACGGTAACACAGGTATTCAGATCAGCCGCTACCACGTAGCTGACCTTACAATCGACCAGTGGCCCGCTAACAACCTTATCCTTAACTGCTCCTCTTGGGGCAATGCAGACTCAGGCTTTGAGGATGCAGACGGCTTTGCTGCAAAGCTTACAATCGGTGAAGGCAACGTATTCGATGGATGCGTAGCTCACCACAATGCAGACGACGGTTGGGACCTCTTCGCAAAGATTGCGACAGGCGAAATCGGCGCGGTAGTTATCAAGAACTGCGTAGCATATGGTAACGGCTTCCTTGAGGATGGCACAGTTGCAGGTAACGGTAACGGCTTTAAGATGGGTGGTGACTCCCTTCCCGGTCAGCATCAGCTCATCAACTCCATCGCATTCTGCAATAGAGCTAAGGGTATCGACTCTAACTCTTGTCCCGATATCATCGTTAAGGATTGTATCAGCTATAACAACGGTTCTCACAACGTGGCATTCTATACAAACAGTGCCAATAACACAGACTTCGTTGCAGACGGTATCATCTCCATCAAGGACAGCAACCTCTCCGGTGATGCACTTGTAAAAGAACAGTTCAAGCCTCTTGGCAACCAGGACCTTGACAAGTACGAAAAGGATTCTAACTACTACTGGAACGGTGAAGCTTCCGTTAACAGCAAGGGTGAAACACTCACAACTGATATCTTCGTAAGCCTTGAATTCAAGGGCATTACAAGAAATGAAGACGGTTCAATCAATATGCAGGGCTTCCTTGAGCTTAATGAAAAGGCTCCTGCAGCATCAGGTACAACCGGTGATTCCACAGCATCCTATGAGATCGTTCTCGTTCCTAATGAGGAGTGTACTTTCAACGAAGAATGGACAACCTCCGATATGTACGTTCACTGGCACGAATGCGAATGCGGCAACAAGTCCGACATCACAACTCACACATTTGAGTATGTGATCGATCTTGAGCCCACAGACGACAAGCCCGGTTATAAGCACAATGAATGTACTGAATGTGGACACAAGAGACCTTCTATTGAAATTCCCGCTCTTAATCCCACAACAAACGATCCTATGCCTAATTTCTTTACTGACTTCTTCGGTTGGTGGGCATGGCTCTTCCGCTCAATCGCTAACTTCATCGCTTCCCTTTTCGGACTTTGATTTAGCAACCCAACAAATTTTGTAATAATTTTGACTAAAGGGCTTCAGGTCAAAAGCCCTAAGCCCTAAGTCGATTTATTAAAATATTTGCCGAAAGGCGTAAAATAAGAAAGGAAAAATATGAAAAACACAAGCAAAATCTTAGCTCTCGTTCTCGTAGTAATGACATTGCTTATGAGCTTGAGCGCAATCTCAGCAAGTGCTGCTACCGAAACAGTAACAAAGGTATTTGAAGCTACTGAACTTGGTACACAGGCACAGGGTGCTTATGCTGATGGTCAGGAAGTTATTGGTGGTACTGATGACTTCTTCACACTTATCATGAGTGCAAAGGTTAAAGTTGACTCTTCCAGCAAGACATTTGATGACGGTTATACTTCCAACATTAGAGTTAACTGGGGTGGCAAATCCACAACTTCTTTGAACGTTATTAAGTTCACAGTTCCCTCAGCTGCTACCATCAAGGTATGGTGGGTAAGTGGCGGTGACGGAAGAACAGTTGCTCTTTGGGACGAAGCAGGCGCTTCACTCGGCACTTGCGCAGCAACTCCCGTTAAGAATGCTCTTTATATCGACACATATACAGCTTCTGAAGCTGGTACATATATGATTGCTTCTCCCGAAGGAAGCAACTACATTTTCAAGGTAGAAGTATCTTGGACAGTTGAGCTTTGCGACCACGAGGGTGGCACAGCTACATGTAAGGACCAGGCAGTTTGCTCCAAGTGCGGACAGCCCTACGGTGAACTTACAAACGACCACAACTACTCAGAAGGTGCTTGCACAATTTGTGGTACACCCGACCCCAATGCTTGCGCACACGAAAATATGGCTCCCGCTACATGTACAGCTCCTAAGACATGTGAATGCGGTTACACAGAGGGCGACGCTCTTGGTCACGATATGATCGTTGACGATGCAGTTGCTCCCACATGTACAGATAAGGGCCTTACAGAAGGTTCACACTGCTCAAGATGTGATGAAAAGGTTGCACAAAAAGAGGTTGATGCTCTTGGTCACACACTTACATTCGTAAACACACTTCCCACAGCTGAAGCAGCCGGCAAGACAACAGCTTCCTGCTCCGTTTGTGAAGCTACATACGACTTCGGTGAAGTTAAGGCTATGACAGGCGGTACATACGTTCTTGATGCTGCTGCTCTTGCAGACATTGCTCAGTACACACTCTTTGACGGTGAAGTTAAGATCGTTGAAGGCGTATTTGCATGTCACCTCAGCAACAAGTACAGAACAGATGCTAACGCAAAGACATTCGCAGCTGATGACTGGTCATCCACTCACAGAATGAACTTTGGTGGTGTTTCCTCTTACTGCAACAACGGTGAAGGTGAAGCAGCTGTTCGTAATGGTGGTCTTAAGAACTTTATCCAGATCGTTACAACAAACACAACAACACTTACATTCCACTGGGGTGTTGGTGACAATAACAGAGAAATCGGTGTTTATGATGCAATCACAGGTGAGCTCGTAGCCCACACAACCTTCGCAGGTGCTAAGAACGACCTTGCATACTCAACACTTGAAATTCCCGCTGGTTCTTACCTCATCGGTACATACCTCGGTGAAGGCGTTTCTTCCGGTGGTAACTACTTCTACAAGATTACAGTAGACGTTGAAATTCCTCACGTACACGAGTTCTCCGATGCTACTTGCACAGAGCCCTCCAAGTGTGAATGTGGCGAAACTCAGGTTGACGCTCTCGGTCATAGCTTCGCATTCGGTGCGTGCACAAGATGTGGTGAAGCTGATCCCGACTACGTAGAGCCTCCCGTAGACGGTGGTGAAGACGGTGGCGAACCTCCCGTTGTTAAGCAGAACATCTTCCAGAAGATCATCGCTTGGTTCCTTGAACTCTTCAACAAGATCCTTGCATTCTTCAAGAAATAATTAGTAAATAGTTATTGCTTAAATAAATTGAGCAGGCACTTTTAAGTGCCTGCTCTTTCTTTGTTTAATATACTAAATTCCGTATTTTTCTATAATAAAGTCCATATCCTTATCGCCTCTGCCGGAAAGGTTTATAAGAATTGAACCTTTATTCATAGACTTTGCCAATTTGATGCCATACGCAACGGCATGAGCACTCTCGATTGCGGGAATGATTCCCTCAAGTCGAGCAAGTGTATAAAATGCATCAACGGTTTCTTCATCATCTACAACGTCATACTTAACGCGACCAATATCACGAAGGAATGCGTGTTCAGGTCCCGATGAAGGATAATCCAAACCACTGGCAATTGAATATACGGGCGCGGGATCTCCCCATTCGTCCTTGAGCATAACGCTACGGAATCCGTGCATTATTCCCTCTTCTCCGTACTGCAAGCTTGCAGCATGGTCGCCAAGTGCTGAGCCTCTTCCAAGCGGCTCGACTCCGTAAATATCAACCGGATCATTCAAAAATCCTGAGAATATTCCTATGGAATTAGACCCTCCGCCAACACAAGCAACAACAGCATCCGGCAGCTCACCCGTCATAGAAAGGAATTGTTCCCTGGCTTCAACACCTACAATGCTTTGAAAATCTCTTACCATCATGGGAAATGGATGAGGACCTACAACCGAGCCAATACAATAGATTGCGTCCTTATATTCCTTCGCATAAGCTTCAAATGCTGCATCAACTGCCTCTTTAAGAGTTGCATCACCCTCGGTAACTTCGATAACGTTAGCACCAAGAATCTTCATTCTGGCAACGTTTGGTGCTTGCTTCTCTATATCGACAGCACCCATATAAATATCGCATTCAAGACCAAAATAAGCCGCTGCAGTAGCAAGAGCTACCCCGTGAGAGCCTGCTCCTGTTTCAGCAATAACCTTTTTCTTTCCCATAAAGGACGCAAGAAGTGCCTCTCCCATACAGTGATTGATTTTATGGGCACCTGTGTGATTTAAATCTTCTCTCTTGACATAGAGCTGAACACCTGTGCCAATGCTGTTTGAAAGACGTTCAAGATGTGATATAGGAGTTGGTCTTCCTTGAAAGTCACGACGAATGCGTCTAAGCTCACCAATAAATCTTGATGATTTACAAATAGTATGATAAGCATGACATATTTCATTCATTGCTTCTTTTAATTCATCGGAAATATATGATCCACCATACTTTCCAAAGTACCCCTCATTATTGGGATAATTTTTGAAATAAGTATCAAAATCTATATCTGAATATTTCATACATTTCTCCTTAAAGTGGAATTTTTATCCATTATATCATCTATTTTTACAAGAGTCAACAAAAATAGCAAATTTTATACTATAATCCAAGAAATCCGCAGATAAAATCTGCGGATTTCTTAATTTATTTATTAGTTTTTGTCAGCTTATTATCAAGAGGGCTGCTTACCAAAGTATGCCTGAATACCACCGTCAACGTAAAGGATCTGTCCGTTTACGAAGTCGGATGCACCGGATGCAAGGAATACTGCAGGACCAGCAAGGTCTTCGGGATCACCCCAACGGCCTGCGGGAGTCTTTGTATCAGTAATGAAGCTATCGAAGGGATGCTTGCTACCGTCTGCCTGAGGCTCACGAAGAGGAGCTGTCTGAGGAGTTGCTATATAGCCGGGACCAATGCCGTTGCACTGGATATTATACTGACCGTATTCGGATGCGATGTTTCTAGTAAGCATCTTAAGACCACCCTTAGCAGATGCATAAGCAGAAACTGTTTCACGACCGAATTCACTCATCATAGAGCAAATGTTGATGATCTTACCACTTCTCTGCTTGATCATTGAAGGAAGAACTGCCTTAGATACGATGAAGGGCGCGTTAAGGTCAACGTCGATTACCTGACGGAACTCACTTGCCTTCATTTCAATCATAGGAATTCTCTTGATGATACCTGCATTATTAACGAGAATGTCAACAACGCCGACCTCTTCTTCGATTCTTGCAATCATAGCATTAACTGCATCTTCGTCAGTTACGTCGCAAACGTAACCCTTTGCATCGATTCCGTCTGCTGCGTATGAAGCAAGACCTTTGTCAACAAACTCCTGCTTGATATCGTTGAAAACTATCTTTGCACCTGCTGCTGCAAGTCCCTTTGCGATAGCATAACCGATACCGTAAGAAGCACCTGTGATGAGAGCCACCTTGCCCTCAAGATTGAAAATCTGTGTGTTGCTCATTTTCTTTCTCCTTTATTATCTAAGATCCTTTGTAAGAATGTGATCCATATCAGTAAATTCCTGATTTTCGCCACACATAGCCCAAATAAATGAATAGTTCTTTGTTCCAACACCACTGTGGATTGACCAAGAGGGTGAAATAACTGCTTCTTCATTGTGCATAATAATATGTCTTGTTTCGTTGGGTTCACCCATCATGTGGAATACTGCATCGTTTTCATCCATGTCAAGGTAGAAATAAACTTCCATTCTTCTTGCATGTGTATGTGAGGGCATTGTATTCCAGTTAGAGCCAACCTCAAGCTGAGTAAGTCCCATGGAAAGCTGACAGGACTGCATTACCTCGGGGTGGATGTACTGATTGATAACTCTCTTGTTGCAATCTTCAAGAGAACCGCAAGGAACCTTTCTTGCCTTTGTGATATCAATCTTTCTGATAGGATATTCTGTGTGAGCAGGACAGCTTGTTGCATAGAATTTTGCAGGAGCTGAAGGATCTACGGAACGGAACAGGATGTCCTTGTGTCCACGGCCCACGTAGATACCGTCACGGGGATTCATTTCATAAACCTCACCGTCGATAACGATTTCACCCTTGCCACCGATATTGATACAACCAAGCTCTCTACGCTGAAGGAAATAATCAGCGGCAAGCTCCTTGCCAACCTCAAGAGAAAGCTCCTTTTCAACAGGATAAATACCAAGAACCATAATTCTATCGATATGGCTATAAACCATCTTTACATTGTCCTTAGTAAAAAGGCCTGAAATGTGAAACTCTTCTCTGAGTCTATCAGTAGTATAATATTTAACGTCCTTTGCATTAGCTGCATCTCTGACTTCCATCATAATTTAATACTCCTTTTTTTCAAAAATTTCTTCATTCTAAAGATACCATATTTTGTGCAATAAATCAAGGGTTTTTATAAATTTATTAACTTTTTGTTTATATTACACAAATAAATATAATATATAATAAAATCAAATAAAATCTTCAAAAAAGTATGGCATTTTCTTTTGTTTTGTGCTATAATGATTATAATTAGGTTAAATATACCCTTTTATAGAAAAATACATTATAAACGGAGGGCTCTATGGCTCATTATATAGAAAAACTTGAAAAGCTTACGCTTCCCTTGGTCGTGCTCAACGGCACTGTGGCATTCCCTGCTATAACTGTTAACTTTGAGCTTTCGGACAAGGCTAACGTTGCGGCAATTGAGGCTGCCAATAGCGTAAACTCATTTATCTTCATTGTGTCAAGAAAGCAAATTTCCAACGATCCCATTGACACGTCCAAAATTTTCACAGTCGGAACTGTTGCAAAAATCAAGCAGTCAATCAAAACACCTGAGGGTAAGCTTCGCGTTATCGCAGAGGGCTTTTCACGAGGTGTTGCAGAGGAATATAAGGATTTTGCAAATTATCGCGTTGCCGACGTCATTTGCAAAACTCTCACACTCAGTGATCCCGACGAAATAAAGGTTGAAGCTCTTACAAGAGAGGCTCTTGCCGCTATCGAAAAGATGGCAGGATATTTGCCCGCCTCCTCAAAGGAAGTCATTTCAACCATTAAGACAATTAAAAATCCCGGTGCACTTGCAGACTTTATCGCGTCAAATATCCTTGTAAGACACACCGACAAGCAGGATATCCTCGCTTGCTTTGAACCTATGGCACGTCTCGAAAAGCTCATCGTTCTCATCGAAGAGGAAACAAGCCTTCTCGAGTGCGAAAGCTCAATTCACAAGGAGGTTCGTGCGCGTCTTAACCAGAATCAGAAGGAATATTATCTTCGCGAGCAGTTGAAGGTCATCAAGGAGCAGCTTGGTGATACTCCCGAAGCCGATGAATATTTCGATAGAATTATAGCGATGAAGTTCCCCGAGGAAATCGAGGCAAAGCTTGTTAAGGATGCCGACCGTATGGCGCGTCTTCCCTTTGGCTCTGCTGAGCTTTCCGTTATGAGAACGTATTTCGACACAGTTCTTGACATTCCGTGGAACAACTCCACAAAAGATAGAACGGATATTTCCGCCGCATCTAAAATTCTTGAAAGAGATCACGACGGCCTGGAGGACGTTAAAAAAAGAATTCTCGAATTCCTTGCAGTTAAAGAATTGAATCCCGAGCTTAAGAATCAAATGATTTGTCTTGTTGGCCCTCCCGGTGTTGGTAAGACCTCCATCGCCTCCTCAATCGCAACTGCCATGAAGCGTAAATACGTACGCGTATCACTTGGTGGTGTAAGAGATGAGGCTGATATCCGCGGTCATAGAAAAACATACGTTGGTGCTATGCCCGGTCGTATCATCAACGCACTCATTCAGGCAAAGGTGAATAATCCCCTAATCCTTCTTGACGAGATAGACAAGCTCACTCGCGATGCACACGGTGATCCCACCTCTGCTCTTTTAGAAGTCCTTGACGGCGAACAGAACAAGTCCTTCAGAGACCACTTTGTTGAGCTTCCCTTCGACCTTTCAAATTGTTTCTTTATCGCAACTGCAAATACACTTGATACCATTCCCCGTCCCCTTATCGACAGAATGGAAATCATCGAAATTAAGATTTACACAAAGCGCGAGAAGATGAGCATCGCAAAGAATCACCTTATCGCAAAGCAGTTAAAGCGTCACGGTCTTAATAAAAAGACTCTTAAGATTACTGATTCTGCACTTGAAGATATCATCGATTTCTACACTCGCGAGGCCGGTGTCAGAAATCTTGAAAGAACCATTGCTTCCCTTTGCAGAAAGGCAGCTCACGAGATAGTATCGGATGGAGTTAAGTCCGTTACAATCAAGAGAGAAAATCTTTCAAAATATCTTGGTGAAAGAAAATTCATTCCCGAAAGAATCGAAGAATGCAACGAGATCGGCACAGTTAACGGTCTTGCTTACACCGAGCTTGGCGGAGATATGCTCAAGATCGAGGTATCTGCCCTTGACGGTACAGGCAAGGTCGAGCTTACCGGCTCACTCGGTGACGTTATGAAGGAAAGCGCGCACATTGCGATAAGCTATGTTCGTTCAATTGCCAAGGAATACGGCATTCCCACCGATTTCTATAAAACAAAGGATATTCATATCCATGCTCCCGAGGGCGCTGTGCCCAAGGACGGCCCGTCAGCAGGTGTTACTATGGTAACTGCTCTTGTCAGTGAGCTTGCAGGGATCCCTGTAAGACGCGACGTTGCTATGACCGGTGAAATTACACTTCGTGGCAAGGTATTGGCAATCGGTGGTCTTAAGGAAAAGACTATGGCTGCCTATAATGCAGGTGTTAAGACAGTCCTCATCCCCAACGATAACGTAAAGGATCTCAAGGACATCGATCCCTTGGCTCGTGAAAACCTTCAGTTTATTCCCTGCAAAACACTTGAGGACGTTTTGAAGAATGCTCTTGTGTCCATTGATGCAAGCTCCATTCTTGAAGAAACTCTTCCCCATATATCAAATACAGAAACAATTTCAAAATCAACTGCAATCTATAGAAAGTAGGAGATAAAATGGCAGTAAATATTCAAAATACATCCCTTCGCATCAGCGCAGGCGTTGCAAAGCAGTTTCCAACCGATCCTATGAAGCAGGTTGCTTTTTCAGGTCGCTCCAACGTTGGAAAAAGCTCACTTATAAATACTATCCTTGGCAGAAAGAGTCTTGCAAGAGTTTCTTCCATGCCCGGTAAAACAATCACAATCAACTTCTATGACGTTGACAAAAAGCTTTTCTTAGTTGACCTTCCCGGTTACGGATATGCTAAACGTCAATTTGAAAACAAGCAGGTTTGGTCAAGCCTTACCGATGGATATTTCACTCAAAACAAGAATATCGATCTTCTCTCTCTCGTTGTTCAGCTCGTTGACTGCAAGGTTGGTATTACAAATGACGATGCTATGATGATATCCTATCTTAATGAGGTTGGAATTCCCTATATCATCGTTGCTACAAAGGTAGACAAATTGAACAAGACCGACAGAAACAAGCAGCTCGAGATAATTTCAAACGACGAGCTCTTGGCTGATGGTACAACAGTTATCCCATTCTCCTCACATACCGGTGAAGGCAAAACAGAGCTTTTGAAGGAAATATTCAAATATACTAATCTCTAAAGGAGGTATATTATGTTTTTAGAAGATATTTTAAGCGATCTCCCAAGAATGCTACTTATGCTCCCTGCTGTGCTCCTCTCATTATCAGTGCACGAGGCAGCTCACGGATATGCAGCATATAAATTAGGAGATCCGACTGCTAAAAATCTTGGCAGATTGACTCTTAATCCCATAAAGCATATTAATCCTATCGGATTTCTTTCCATGGTCATTTTCCACGTTGGTTGGGCAAATCCCGTTCCGATTAATGCAAGATACTTTAAAAACCCAAGAAAAGGTATGGCAATAACTGCAGCGGCAGGTCCTATTTCAAATCTTTGCCTTGCGTTTATCTTTACAGTACTTCTTCGCGTCCTTATGATTCCCACTTCATCAATGATGAACGACGCTTTTTTGGCAGGAGATTATATACTTGACAGTCTTTTTACAAATCCTGCATTCCTTATAATGGCTGTTTTAGCTATTATTCTTTACTTTGGAATAATTTTAAACATCAACCTTATGCTGTTCAATCTTATTCCACTCCCCCCTCTTGACGGATCAAGAATCGCATATATCTTTTTACCCACAAACGTATATTTCAAGATAATGAAATACGAAAGATATATTATGCTTGGATTCATCTTGCTTTTGGCAACTACCAATATCATTTCCGAGCCTCTTGCTACTCTTAACGGATACATCTCAGATTTTCTTTTCAGTATTACTGAGCTTCCGTCATTTGATCTCTACTATTTGATTACTGTATTTTTCTCAAGATTCTAATATTCAGTCTTTAATTTTTTACTAGGAGTTTTCTAAATGGAAAGCATTACTTACCGTCTCGATCAGTTTGAAGGCCCTCTTGACCTGCTTCTGACCTTGATTCATAAAAATAAAGTTAATATTGAAGATATTCCCATTTCGCTTATCTGCGATCAGTATATGGAATATATTGCCGATGCGCAGAAGATGGATATGGAGATTGCATCAGAATTCATCGTTATGGCAAGTGATCTTATGCTCATCAAGAGTAAGCTTCTCCTTCCCCGTGAAAAAGAGGAGGAGGAAGATCCAAGAAAACAGCTCACCGATGCGCTCCTTCGTTATCAGCAGGCTAAAGAGGCAGCATCCAAGATGCATCCCCTCTATGCCGTGTTCTCGGGAAGACAAATCAAGGATACTGACGAGATTAGCGTTGACCGTACTTTTGTTGCTGATCAGGACGTTGACAAGCTTTTCAAGGCAATGCGTAGAATCGTGGATTTCAACGATGCTCTTGAGCATGCTCAAAAGAATGCATTCACACCTATGATTGCAAAGCCAATCGTTCCCGTTGAGCACAAGATTTTGCAGATTATGACGCGTCTTACCTCAAGCAGATATCAAACACTTGAGGATTTTGTCAGTGACAGCGTTTCTTTGCCCGATATGATTGCCATATTTATAGGTGTTTTGGAGCTTGTAAAGACCAAGAGAATCCTCCTTGTTGAAAACGACGAGGAATACACCGACAACTATGGACTTACAACAGTATTTACTCTTAATGAGAACTACGTTCCCGAAGAAGAATCCAATGAAACCGACGAGGAGAGCAACTAATGGAAGACATCAAAACTCAAGAAAATGAAGTTGTGGAGATAAAAAATCTTCCCGCAGTTATAGAAGCTATAATGTTTGCGGCAGGATATCCCATGAAATACGAAAAGCTTGCTGAAACACTCAACATCACTCAAAGTGAGGTAAAGAGAGTGGTTTCTGAGCTTGCTGAAAAATATAACGACGACGATCATGGCATTATGGTGCTTATGTTCCCCGAAACGTGCCAATTTTGTACAAAGGAAGCACACCTCCCTCTTATTAAGGAAGCGCTTGGCATCAAGCGTGGTGGAAATCTTTCAAACTCCTCTATGGAGGTCCTTGCCATCATCGCATACAATCAGCCCGTTACAAGAAGCTTTGTTGACCTTGTTCGTGGCGTTGACTCTAACTACGCAGTAAATAGCCTTATCGACAAGGCTCTTATCGAATGCTCCGGCAGACTTGATGCTCCGGGCAGACCTATGCTCTATTCAACAACCGACAAATTCCTTCGCGTTTTCGGCATCTCTTCAATAAACGATTTGCCCGAAATCGAATTGCTCAGAGCAAGTGAAGAGCAAATGGAAATTATGGCTCCCGGTGAAGAGCTTATCGTAGAAGAATAATTCGTTTTTGTTTCAAATCTTTTGAAAGGGGGAGATTCTATTATTGCACTCTATATCCTGCTTGCCATTGCAGTAGTAATTGCTTTGCTGCTGTGTGTAAGAGGTAGCCTGCATATCATTTATGAGGACGATCTTTCAGTGTATATAAAGATCCTTTTCATAAAATACTCAATTTACCCCGAGCAAGAGAAAAAATTTAACGAAAAGAAATACAACAAAAAAGAAGAAAAGAAAAAGCAATCTTCAAAAATCGTAATAAAAGAGAAAAGCGAAAAGGAGAAAAATCCCTCCCTTCTCGACAAGATAACCTTTATTAAAGAGATTCTTGCAGTCTTTCTCAAAGCGTTTTCAAGATATCTTAAGGTCAATATAAAAAAGCTTCATATAGTAATTGCTACTCCCGATGCTGCTCAAACTGCTATAACCTACGGTGCAGTATCAGGCGTAATTGCAGGAATTGTTGAGCTTATAGATTCATATACCAATCTGAAATCACTTAAAAAGAATGCAATTATTGTTGAGCCCGATTTCACATCCGAAAAATCAGACGTGAACGTCAACATAACACTTTCAATCAGTGTTTTCGGTGCACTTGTGACATTGGCAAAAACATTTTGGAAATCCATTCTTTTAAAAAATAAACAGTAAAATAACCGAAAGGAATTTATTAATATGGCTAACGAAAACAGATTTGACTCAATGTTTAAATCATCCTTTGAAAATATCAAGGGCATGCTTGATTCTAATACGGTTGTGGGTAATCCCATCGAGCTCTCTAACGGCACAACCATCATCCCCATCTCAAAGCTTAGCGTAGGCTTTGCTACAGGTGGCGTTGATACAGGTGTTTCTCCCCAAAAGACCAACAAGTTTGGTGGCGGCGGTGGAAGTGGCATGAGCGTTACTCCCGTTGGATTCCTTACAGTAGACAAAAACGGAAAGACTGATTTTATCAGCGTTGAGGGTAAAAGCTCAACCGATCCCGTTGAGCAGGCATGCGAGCTTCTCGACCGTACTCCCGAAATCATCCAGAAGGTTAAAAACATCTTCTCAGGAGAGGACGAAAAGCCCGAAGAGGTTATCGTTGAAGAAATAGTTAAATAAGAATAAAAAACCGCCTCGGCAAGTATAATATTCCGAGGTGGGTTTTTATGAAGAAAATAGTAAAATTATTAACATTTTTAATCATTTTTTCAATGATTTTTTCACTTTTTAGCTTACTTATATATGCTAAAGATAGTGATTTTGTAAGCATTTCGGCAAAATCGGTATGTCTTATCGATGCAACCAGTGGACGCGTGCTCTACGGCAAAAACGAAGGCATAAGATTGCCCATGGCATCGACCACAAAGATAATGACGGCAATTATTGCACTTGAAAGTGAAATTCCATTGTCAACGGTGATAAATGCTCCAAAAGAAGCAATCGGGATTGAAGGCTCGTCAATTTATCTTTACGAGGGTGAAAGAATCACTCTTAAGGCCTTGCTATATGCCTTGCTTCTCTGCTCTGCCAACGATGCAGCAGTTGCCATAGCAATTACAGTATCGGGCACAGTCGAACGCTTCGTTGAAAAAATGAATGCAAAAGCTTTAGAACTTGGACTTAAAGATACACATTTTACAAATCCTCACGGATTATATGATGAGGACCATTATACCACGGCTAAGGACCTTGCAATCCTTATGGCACATTGTATGGAAAACGAGGCTTTTTCTGCAATTTCAGGTTGCGAGAAAAAGGTGTTTCCAAGGAATGATGGATCAACTCGGGTTATGATAAATCACAATCGTTTGCTAAAAGAAAACAAGTTCGTGATTGCAGGAAAAACGGGATATACCAAGAAAAGCGGTAGATGCCTTGTAACCTGTGCTAAAAACGAGGGCTTGTCGCTTGTTTGCGTCACACTTAATGCGCCCGATGATTGGAACGATCACACAAAGCTTTATGAATTTGGCTTTAGCAATTATAAAAGAGTTGTTTTGTCACCCGTTTCAGTTGATATTCCCGTAATTTCGGGACAAAAAGCTACTGTCATGGCAAGATCGAATGAAATTTCTTTGCTCTTGCCAAGCTCATACGAAGGTATAGACGTAACGATTGAAGCTCCACGTTTTATATTTTCAGGACTTAAGTGTGGTGAAGCTATCGGAAGGATAGTTTACCGATACCGGGGCAAGGTTATTGCTTCCTCTCCATTGCTACTATGCGAGGATGCACTAAGGATAAAATACAAATTTGACCTTTTAGAATGGTTAATAAATCTATTTAAAAAATAAAGGAATCAGAATGGAAAATATCAGACTTCAAAAATATTTTACCGATTGCGGAGTTCTTTCAAGAAGAGCCGCTGAGGAAGAGATAAAGGCGGGCAAGGTTAAGGTAAACGGCTGTGTTGCTCAGCTTGGCGACAAGATTGATCCCGAAAATGACGTGGTCGAATACAAGGGCAAACGAATCATGCCTCAGAAGGGCTCAGATTTTATCTATATCCTTCTTAACAAGCCCTGTGGTGTTGTTACCAGTGCCAAGGACGAAAAGGGCAGATTGTGCGTTACTGACCTTGTAAAATGTGGCAAGCGAGTTTATCCCGTTGGAAGACTCGACTTGAATTCACAAGGACTTATTCTTATGACAAACGACGGCGAGCTTACAAACAAGCTCACTCACCCAAGACACGAAATTGCAAAGATTTATGAGGTTGACGTGGTTGGCAAGGTTACCACCGAGCAGCTCACAGCACTCAACAGCTCAATGACTATAGACGGCTATATCCTGCTCCCTGTCAAAACTGAATTTCTCGCAAAAAATGAAAAATTCACTACTCTCAGAATGACACTTTTTGAGGGCAGAAACAGACAAATCAGAAAAATGTGCGAGCAGGTTGGTCTCAAGGTAGCAAAGCTCACAAGAGTCGCTATAGGAAGCATTACTCTTGGCTCACTTGCTGCAGGCAAATGGAGATATCTTACAAACGACGAGATAAAATCACTCAAAAAATAAATAAAAAACGGACCAGTCGGTCCGTTTTTTATTTCTTAAGATAGGCTACCCTATCGTTTCCTGCATAGTCCTTGATTATCTCGCAAGAAAATCCGTGTTCTTTAGCTATCATTATCAAGCTATCTGCTTGATCATATCCGATTTCAAAGAGAAAAAATCCGTTTTCTTTTAAATATACCGAATAATCTGCGATTATCTTGTTATAAAATATAAGGCCGTCATCTCCTCCGTACAATGCAGCATACGGCTCTTTTTTAACCTCTTCTGAGAGCGTTTCTATAACCTCAGGACGAATATAGGGTGGATTGGACAAAATCGCGTCAAAGGTCATTTTTTCAAGCTTGTACTCTTCGCACAAAACGTCAAATGCCATAGGACACACCCTTTCACTAACCAAATTCAATCTCGCATTCTCTTTTGCAATATCAAGAGTATCTTGAAATTTATCCACCATCACTGCAGTAGTATCAACTCTCTCTGCAAGAGTTGATATCGCAATACATCCACTGCCCGTGCAAAGATCCAAAAAATGAGAGCTTTCAGGCAAAAGCTCGATTGCCTTTTCAACAAGCACCTCAGTATCGGCTCTTGGGATAAGACAATTTTCATTTACTATATACGTCTGTCTGTAAAAATCCCATTTGCCAAGGATATATTGCAAAGGAACATGCTTTTCCCTTTCAATGATCGTCTTATTCAAAGCATCACTTTCTATATCCTCATTCGGATGATTCTTTATATATGAAATTTTCTTATCAGTAAAGCTCTCGATAAATATTCTCGCTTCATACTCGAATTCATCGGGAGAAATTTTTGACAGTCTTGCCAAAAGCTCATTATAGTTCATATACGTCCTCTATAAAAAAACTGAATATTTTTAGAATATATATTGCTTTTAATTTAATTTTATGATATACTGTAAGTGGAAAATATTGATTAGGAGGTTTATATTATGGAAAGAAGAACCAATTACGGCAAAATTATCGCTATAACAATCGCAGTTGTTGCAGGTTTTACTGCAATAGCATACGTCGTTTACAAGTTCTACGTTAAAGCTCTCTCAAAGGTATACGAAAACGAAGAGGATTGCAACGATCTCTTCATCGAAGAAGATGATGCTTGCGATTGCGAATGCATTCAGTGCGAAGCTGCAGACGTTGAATAATAATTGCCAAATTAAAGACCCTTTATTTTAAAGGGTCTTTTTATTTTTGTTTTTATTTTCCTCTCAATTTCTGAGCTCGTACGTCAGTTCCCATAAATGCACACACTCTATATTCTCCCAAAAGGCGACTTGTGATACGGTCGGTATACTTCTTTTGAATATCGTCCTTAGAAAGATTTGTACTAATTATTGTAGGCTTCTTTCTGCTAAGGCGGTCGTTAACAAGATTATAAAGAGTGGATACGGAAAACTGATTGATCATTTCTGTTCCAAGGTCATCAATAATTAAAAGATCACTTTCAAAATATCTTTCAATGATGGGATTGGGTTCATTTGAATAGGATTTGAATCTTTCTATCTCAAAGTTTGAGAAAAGATCGATAGCGCCGGTATAAAAAACGTCATATCCTTTTTCAATTATTCCCCTTGCCACAGCACTTGAAAGGTGAGTCTTTCCAAGACCTGTGCCACCCATAAGCAAAACACTCTTTGAAGTTGCAGATGAAAAAGTATCAACGTAATTCTTGAAATATTCAAGATTATTTTTCATTCTTTCTGCAATCATTGAGTTGCCTGCATAGTACTCGAGTGAGAAATTATCAAAGGTCTGCTCCTTGATAAGTGCAGCAAATCCACTGTTTTCAATGCCTGCAAGAGTAAGAGCCTCTTTCATGCAAGAGCACATGGTGTTATCAACAAAGCCTGTATCTCCACATTTTGCACACTCGTATTTTACGTGTGAATAGTCTGCAGGATATCCGTTTGCTATAAGTATTTCAGCTCTTTTAGCCTGAAGCTCCTCATTCTTCTTGCGAATGAGCGCCAATCTCTCTTTATAGTCCTCACCTGAAAGAGATGCTGAAAATATTTCAAGTCCCGTTTTAGAAAGCTCTCTGTCAATTGAAGCTATCTCGGGAAAGAGTCTGTGAAGCTCCCTCTCTCTCTCAGTTGCTCTTTGACGGGCAATTAGATACTTTTGAGAATACTCATCGTATATCTTTTTATAAACTGAATTATTATAAGCCATAATTTCTCCTGATTATTGTTCGGAATAGCTGCGCTTAATTGCAGCTTCAAAGAAATCATCCACGTCAAAGGATGATCCTCCGTTTTCTGCCTTTTCTTGCTCTCTCTTTTCGAGGAGCGCCTCAACGTCGGCAAGCGTTCTTATGCCCTCTGCATACCATTTTTCAAGGATTGCATTTGCATAATGAATTGAAGGCTTATTGGTAGCACCAACTGTGATATCATATGCCTTTTCTATGATTCCAAGCTCGAATTTATACTCGTTTACCCAAGTATTTACCTGTTTTTCTTCCTTGGAGGTCAATTTGCGTGAGCCAAGACCGAAAATACCCTTAATCTTGCCCTCGACCTTGTTCTTTTCTTCCTTTGCATAAAGTGCTTCCTGAAGCACAGCAGCCTCGGTATAGCCTTCATCAAGACAAGAAACTGCCAATTTTTCTATGTAACGCATAGACTTCATGTCTACTCTTGCACAGTAATGCATGAGAACAAGAATGTAATCATTATCAAGACCGAGATATTCAACAAGCCCCATGATAACCTTGATATCACTTGCTGTGAAGATTTTTCCAAGAATATTTTGGCACTCGTCGATAAGCTCAACAACGAATTTATTCTTTTCAAGAAGTGAGTTAAGCTCCTTGCTTGTATACTGAGGAAGCTCGTGCACCTTAGCGCGTTTAGGCTCTTCTCTCTTCTCTTTTACAGGCTCGGGCTTCTTTTGTGCTTCTTCAACGCCGTCACTAAGGACACCCGTTCCTCTCCAGAAGGAAAGTGAACTTTCTATTTCGGATTCGTTTGTATTCAAGGCATCTGCAAGAGCCTTTACATATTTACCTTCTCTGTATTTTTCAGAGGATGAAACAAGCAAAAGCACCTTCAAGTCAAACTTTTTAGCCTTGTCTACGTATTCGGCTGCCATCGTAGGAATAACGGACACCGAATCACCGTAATTTATTCTGATCTTTTGTTTTTCCGTTTTCTTCATTTTATCTTATCTAATATTATTGGATTTATTTGCGATTCTGTAGTTAAGTGTCATAAGAGAATCTCCAAGGTGAACATTTTCAACGATCACGTCATCAACAGCGTCAAGATCCTGAGAGGTAAAGTTCCAAATGCCAACGATATCAGTTTCTGCAATTCTCTGTGCCATTTCAAGTGCATATTCCTTGGGGAGTGTAAGCACTGCCATATCAACTGTGTGAGTAGCTGTATATCTTTCAAACTCGTCGATGTGAAGGACGGGGATGTCATTTACCTTTGTTCCGATAAGACTGGCATCGTTATCGAAGATTGCAACAACGTCAACACCTCTCTTTTCAAACATTTCGTTCTTGGCAAGAGCGCGTCCTAAGTTACCTGCACCAATGATTACTGCCTGAAGACCTGCACCAACGCCCAAAAGCTCACAGATTCTTGCGTAAAGGTAGTTAACGTTATATCCGTAGCCCTGCTGACCGAATCCACCAAAGCAGTTAAGATCCTGTCTTATCTGAGATGCTGTGATATTCATTCTTCTTGAAAGCTCGGCTGAGCTGATTCTGGACTTCCCCTCTCTTATGAGCATTCTAAGGTATCTGAAGTATCTAGGAAGTCGTTTGATAACGGCAGGTGATACGTTATTTTTATCAAATGTAAGACCTTCTTCGTTGAGGTTCATAATTTCTTTATCTTTCATATTAATGACCTTTCTATATATTATCGTCGTTAATGTTTGAGTTTTCCACAGGTTTTTAGCGCTATAAAGCCTTATTGCACCTGGTTTTCCACATATTCCACATAGTTTTCCACATATATTTGTGGAGAAAGCTGTCGAAATCAGTCAAGTGGTGAATATGCACAGGCATTAAGATACGTATCTGCAAAATTGCCCTTTTTGTACTCATAATATCCTGCAAGTGCAATCATTGCTCCGTTATCTCCACAAAGAGAACGGTCTGGCATTGCGATGGATACTCCCTTTCTTTCGCACATTCTTAAAAGGCTGCTTCTCAAATGAGAGTTTGCAGCAACACCGCCGGAAAGAGCAAACGAAGTTGCTCCACTCTTATCAATAGCAGACTCAACCTTTTGTGTAATAGCCTTTACCACGCAGTCGGTATAGGAGGCTGCTACGTCCGCATAGCTTATCTCTGTTCCCTTTTGTGTGCTTGAATTGATATAGTTGAGGGCACTTGTTTTAAGACCGCTGAACGAAAAATCAAGGTTATCTCCGTGAAGTGCAGGAGATGGGAATTTGATCGCCTTGGGATCCCCCTCATAAGCAAGCTTATCAAGAGCTGCACCACCTGGATACGGCATGCCCATAACTCTTGCAATCTTATCGAATGCCTCACCTGCCGCATCGTCGCGTGTAGTTCCAAGCTCTTCGAACTCTGCATAATCACGAATGTGATAAATTGAGGTGTGACCACCCGATACTACAAGTGCAAGGAAAGGAGGCTTCAATTCGGGAGCACCGAAGTATGCAGCTGCAACGTGTCCCTTGATATGATCAACGGGTACAAGTGGAATATTATTTGCAAATGCAAGTGATTTTGCAAAATTTACACCCACTAAAAGTGCACCGATAAGTCCCGGTGAGCTTGTAACGGCTATAGCACCCAAATCCTTCAAGGTGATGCCTGCAGTATCAAGTGCCTCGTGAGTGATGCGAGAAACTGCCTCGATATGTGCTCTACTTGCTATCTCGGGTACTACACCACCGTAAAGACGGTGTATATCTATCTGAGATGCCACTATATTTGATCTTATATAGGGCTTTTCATCAATTATCTCTACGACTGAGGCCGACGTCTCGTCGCAAGAGCTTTCCATTCCTAAAATATACATAAATACTTCCTAAATATTATTTTTGACCATCACAAGAGCATTTTCTGTGGGGTCCGTATAAAAATTCTTTCTAAGTCCAAGTTGCTCAAAGCCAAGCTTTTTATAAAGAGCTATCGCTCCTTCGTTGCTTTCTCTGACCTCCAAGGATATGCTTACAATTCCTCTTTTTTTGCATTCGTCAAAAACGGCATTGAGAACACTTACTGCCATTCCCATTCGTTTAAAGGAGGAAGCAGTTGCAACGTTGATTATCTGAGCCTCGTCAAGCACCGTGCTTACAGTACAGTAAGATGCGAGCTCTTCGCCTTCGAGCAAAAGCATGCAAAAATTCAACTCATCAAGAAAAAACTCAAGTGATTTTTCTGTCCAAGGAGCAGAAAAGGTTTCCTTTTCAAGCTCAGCAACAAGTGGCAAATGCTCTTTTTTTGCTATCAATATTTCTCTCATTATTTCAAAAAGCTGAAATCGGCAGGAATTGAATCATCGTTTTCAATCCAATCGTTTACATCTATCACACGGAAATTGTCCTTGTTGTCACGAATAACAACGTAAGCAATACCTGCATTGATAACCTGACGCTTGCACATCATACATGAGTCACATCCGGGAACGAGCTTTGCAGTAGCAGGATCAACGCATGCCATATAGAGTGTTGCACCGAGCATCTGATCTCTGGGAGCGGCAATAATCGCATTTGCCTCGGCATGCACCGAACGGCAAAGCTCATATCTTTCTCCACTGGGAATGCAAAGCTTCTCTCTCATACAAAATTGAAGCTCGTTGCAGTTTCTTCTGCCACGAGGAGAACCGTTGTATCCCGTTGAAATAATAACGTCGTTCTTTACGATGATTGCTCCGTATTTTTTTCTCATACAGGTGCTTCTTTCAGCAACTGTTTGTGCTATATCAAGATAATAATTCTCTTTTGAAATTCTATCCATAGTTACCTCTTTAAAGGAAAATAGTTATACATAGTATATTATAAGATAAAATCCAAATAAAATCAAGTCTATTTTACAAATTTAGATAAAAAGATATTCCCTGCGCAAACGAAAAACCCGACGAATTTTCGTCGGGTTTTATTATAGCAAATTATTAAGCTACCTCAACAGTTCCGTCTTCCTTAACTGTGATGGACATTCCGTCCTTAACGTAGTTAAGAAATTCTTCGCCAAGAGAGTCAACAACAGTCATTTTAGCCTTTTCATTGTTAAGCCAAACGTCTGCAATAACAACGCCTGCGCCTGCAAGTGAGTCGATAGGCATTGAGAAAAGCATTGCCGCGGGCTGACGTCCCATTGCACATGCGCAATAAAGAACAAGACCGCCAGTTGTTGAACCGATTGTCTGAGGAAGGCAAAGAGCCTTGCCTGCCATCTGCTTATTGTAAAGATCGGGGTTATTCTGGTCACCACAGGTTGCCTTCTTATCTCCAAACTGAAGAGCACCCTGGAATGAAGCAAGTGTGTTAAGTCCTGCGTGAGAAACTACTGCCTCAGCAGTTACGTTGCCGGGAGCAACTACTCTACCTTTAAATACCTTCATCTTATTTTACCCCCTTTGTGATTTGCTGAAGTATCTCCTCGTCCGTGTAGTAACGGGCTGTTGTATATGTACGAAGCTTATTGGAGGATGTGATAACGGGCATCGACTTTGAAAGCGGATTGTTCATATACATAAGGGGACAAATATAGGAAAGAATTACACCGGTTGCCTTAAGACGAGCAGCATATTCTGTCTTATTGAATTCCTCAATAACTGCAGGTGCAGATGTGAATACTGTGGGAATTACAACCTTAGAGTTGCCAGCTTCCTTGAGAGATTCCTCAAGGCGAACTGTCCATGTCTTGAGCTGTTCAAGGCTCATGTGAGGACAGCCCATGAAGCAAAGCTTAGGCTTTGCATCCTTGTTCTTCCAAATTACAGGATAGGAGTCATAAACTCTCTGAAGCTCTGCATCGTCAATAACGTATGTCTTTGCACCCTCTGCGATAAGGCTTTCACCAAGCTCCTTTGCTTCGGGAGTAAGATTGTCAACGTGGTAAAGACCAACAGCACCGTTAGATGCAGTTGCAGCGCCAAAATCCTTAAGGAAGGAGCAAGCGCCATCGTCAAGCTCACTGCCAAGCCACTTGTCAAGACCCTTGATATAAGGAACGTCTTCCATTACCTTCATACCGATTGCTGAACCGAGAAGCTGAGCCTCGGGCTTCTTTGTTGTCTTGATTTCGATTACCCAAGTTGCCTTTCTTCCCTCGTCTGTAAGAAGACCGAAGTAAGGAACGTAACCTACGATTGAACCCATGATATCGATGATACCGGAGTTTCTGTTACATCTTGCGCCAAGAACGGAGTTTGCATAAACTACTGCACTTGATTCTGCCCAAGAGAGAACCTCGCCCTTTTCGGGCTTATTGCCAACCTGATCAAGATAGCACGCACAAGTAAATGCGTTCTTATCCATAAGACCGAGAGTCTGAAGCTGTCCTTCATAGAAATCCTGCTTAGAATACATTGCAACGTTGAAAACGATCTTCTGCAACAAATTCTGAGGAACGTTGGGATCAAGAGGACGGGGGTCTGCAGAGAATTTCTGCTCGGATACAACACCTGCATCAATAAGCTGCTGCATAAGATCGAAAACGGGAGTCATCATCTTAAGACCGAAGCTTGTTACAAGGTGATTATATTTACTCGTTACGGGAACAAGCTTCTCTGCTCCGAAAAGCTCACCGTAACGAACTACTGTTTCCATAACTTTGGCAAGGGTTTCACCCTTCTCGCCATTAAGTATAGCCTGTTGTTCGTTTGTTAAAAGCATATCTATTATCCTTTCTCTTTATAACAAAGATCAGATCTTCATAGCTACGTCCCAAGCACCCCAGATAACTGTTCTAAGGTTACCAACGCTCTTAGCGTCACCGATAACATAAACTCTGTCATCTTCAACGGGATTAGGAGTATAACCAACTGAGAGGATCACGCTATCGCAATTGATAGTCTCGCGTGTGCCATTCTTGTGCTTAACCATAACGCCCTTACCGGGAACGATCTGTGTTACGCCTGTTTCAAGGTGTACTTCAACATTGTTTGTCTTGAAGAAGTCACGCAAATAGCTTGTGTTTGCCAAGCAAACGCCCTTAGTTACGATAAGGTCGTCCATCATCTCGATGATAATGGGCTTCTTACCCTTAAGGTAAAGGTCGTATGCAATTTCACAGCCTGTAAGACCGCCACCGATAACTGCAACTGTCTCACCAACCTCCTTATTGCCAAGAAGGTAATCAATAGCCTCGATAGCAACGTGCTTGCCGCTGATATCAAGCTGTCTGGGCTTAGCACCTGTAGCAACGATGATCTCGTCTGCCTTAAGCTTGCTTACGTCCTTAACTTCTGTGTTGAGCTTGATCTCGATAGAAGGATATCTTCTGATTTCTCTGTTATACCAAGCGATAAGATCTCTGTCCTTTTCCTTGAATGAAGGAGCAGCTGCAGCAATAAATACGCCACCAAGCTTATCTGTCTTTTCGTAAAGAGTTACGCTATGTCCACGCTTTGCAAGAACGATAGCTGCTTCCATACCACCGATACCACCACCGATGATTGCAACGTGCTTGCTCTTCTTAGCGGGCTTAAGGTTATATTTCTTGGACTGCATTGTTTCAGGGTTAAGTGCGCAACGAGCAAGGCCCATTGTGTCAGTAAGATCCTGAGTGTTTGCATGTCCCTTGGAGGATGAGAAGTTGAAGCATCCACTATGGCAGCAGATACAAGGCTTAATCTCCTCAATTCTATCGTCAATGAGCTTTGTGATCCATTCGGGGTCAACAAGGAACTGACGAGCAACGCCCATCGCGTCGATTCTGCCGTTTGCAATAGCCTCTGCAGCAACTGCGCTATCCATTCTACCTGCGCATACTACGGGGATATCAACGAACTGCTTAATGTGTGCAACGTCATCAAGGTTGCAGTTTTCGGGCATATACATCGGGGGATGTGCCCAGTACCAGGAGTCATATGTACCGTTGTCGGCATTGAGCATATCGTAGCCTGCATCCTGAAGATACTTAGCAGCTCTTTCGCTCTCTTCCATATTTCTACCTATTTCTACATAATCTTCGCCGGGCATAGCACCGTAGCAGAAGTCCTTCATCTTGGACTCTACGGAGTAACGGAGAGATACGGGGAATTCTGCGCCGCACTCTGCCTTGATAGCCTTAACAACCTCAGCAGCAAAACGGTAACGGTTTTCAAAGCTTCCACCGTACTCGTCTTCTCTATGGTTGAAGTATTCGATAGCAAACTGGTCAAGAAGGTAACCTTCGTGAACAGCGTGTACCTCTACACCGTCAACACCTGCATCCATGCAAAGCTTTGCAGTCTTTGCGAATGCTTCTATGATCTCGTGGATCTGCTCAACTGTCATTTCAGGACAGATGATGTCGTGTGCCCAACGAGAGGGCTGGGGAGAGGGAGATGCAAGCTCGTGGCTTGTATCGATAACAGGCTTTACAAGTGCCCTTGTCAATTTATTTCTGTGAAGAGGTGCTACAAGCTCAGTAATAGCCCATGAACGTCCCATACCTGCAGTGAGCTGAACAAAAAGCTTAGCTCCTGTCTTATGGATTTCGTCCATATATTCTTTGAGCTCCTTGAACATCTTCGGATTCTGCCAGAGCCACTTGCCCCAGAACGTATCGCGAAGGGGTGCGATACCGGGAATGATAAGACCAACGTTGTTGTTGGCACGCTCTAAAAAGAGCTTTGCTGCTTCCTTATCAAAGTGGCATCCACCAAGCTCAAACCAACCGAAAAGTGATGTGCCACCCATAGGACACATTACGATACGGTTCTTGATCTCAACGTTACCAATCTTCCAAGGAGTAAAGAGCGCTTCATACTTGGGATTGAGATTTTCCATAACAATATTCCTTTCTTAAGAACATATATTATAAATTAGTTTTTTATAACTAATTAATTCTAACATATTGTGAAAAGACTGTCAATATTTTTCGTGAAAATAACTGAGAACTGCGTCGAATTTTGGGTTTTTGTATATTTTCATCACTTTTGCATATTTATGCATAAATTCATTATTTTTATTCATATTTTTTTGATTTTTTTAAATATTTTTTCAAAAAAGCTATTGACAAGTGAATATTTATGTAGTATAATTCGTCATGTTGCAAAAATACTCACACAGGAGACAATCATTGTGAAAAACATCATTACAAAAATTATTTCATTAGTTATCATACTTGCTACAATCGCACTTGCAATAGCATGCACAGGAAACAACTCTGACACAAATACAGATATCGTCAAAATCATTGACGTTAAGCTCACAGACGAGCAGTATGCTTTCGTTTGCAAAAAGGGCAACACAGACCTTGTTGAAAGCGTAAATGCATTTATGGAAGAAATCAAGGCTAACGGCACGTTCGATGCTCTCGTTGCTAAGTATTTCGAGGGCGTTGGCACAAAAGTTGGCTACACAGTTACAACAAGTGACGTTGAAAACACAGACAACAACCTCATCGTTGTTACAAACTGCCCCTTCGAGCCTTTCGAATATATGGATGTTGACGGCAAAATCTACGGTCTTGACATTGAAATCGCAGCTGCTTATGCAGCACATGCAGGTCTTGAGCTTCTGATCAAGAACATCGGCTTTGATGAAATCTTCACACAGGTAGAAGCAGGCTATGCTGACATCGGTATGGCAGGTATCACAGCAAGCGCTGACCGTACAGAAATCTATGACTTCACTACTCCCTACTACGAGGCTTCTCAGAAGATAATCGTTGCAGCTGACAACACTGACTTTGACAACTGCAAGACAGTTGAAGACGTTGAAGCAATCCTTGCTTCTCTTGTAGGCCAGTCCATCGGTTACCAGAGCGCTACAACAGGCGGCATGTACATCAACGGTGACGAGGACTGGGGTTACACCGGCTTCTCCAACATCCAGGGCAAGGCATATGCTAACGCTCAGGTTGCAATTACCGACCTTATCAACGGCAACATTTATGCAGTAGTTCTTGACGAGGCTCCTGCACAGGCAATCGTCAATGCTATCAACGCACAGTAACAAATCATGAGATTTAATTGGATCGCAAAGTTCGAAAACTTCTTCTCTACTCTTTCAAACGAGCATTATTTAAACATATTTTTTAAGGGACTTAGCAATACTATCATCGTTGCAGTAATCGGTCTTCTCATTGGTATTGCGATTGGTACTGTTATAGCTATAGTAAAGGTAGCTCCCAAATACAAAAGCATCTATAAGATTCTTGATAAGATATGCAATGTGTACGTTACAATATTCCGTGGAACTCCCATCGTTGCTCAGCTTCTTATAGCTTATTACGTAATCATGCCCTCTCTCAACCTTAAGGTTGACGCGCTCTACGTTGGTTGCCTCATTTTCGGTATGAACTCCGGCGCATACGTTTCTGAGATTATGAGAGGTGGACTTAATTCCGTTGACAAAGGTCAGATGGAGGCAGGTCGTGCTCTCGGTCTTACCTATGCAACAACAATGATAAAAATCATCGTTCCTCAGGCAGTAAAGAATATTCTTCCCACTCTTGGTAACGAGTTTATCAGCCTCATAAAAGAAACCTCGGTTCTTAGCTTTATCGCGGTTTATGACCTTTACAAATCACTTCTTGACGTTGGTATGGTAAAATACGATAGCATGGTTCCCTATCTCATGATGGGACTTGTTTACATCGTTTTGGTTCTCATAATCAGTGCAGGAATCAAGATCATAGAAAGGAGATTTGCTAAGAGTGATAGAAATTAAGGATTTATATAAAAAATTTGACGGCAAGGACGTTCTTTGTGGTATCACCACTACTATCAGTGAGGGTGAACAGGTCGTTGTTATCGGTCCTTCAGGCTCCGGTAAATCTACCTTTATTCGCTGTATCAACTGTCTTGAGGACCCCGACGGTGGAGTTATTATGTTCGAGGGTGAAAACCTTGCCGATATGAAGGTTGACATCAACGTACACCGTCAAAACATGGGCATGGTGTTCCAAAGTTTCAATCTTTTCAATAATAAAACAGTGCTTGAAAATATAACTCTTGCTCCAATCCACATTCACGGAAAAGCTATGAAAAAGCAAGGTATGAGCAAGAAGGATATTGAAGAGCATTTTAATAAAAAGGCTATGGCATTGCTTGAAAGAATCGGTCTTGAGGAAAAGGCTCATGCATATCCCTCTACCCTTTCAGGTGGTCAGAAGCAAAGAATTGCCATTGTGAGAGCATTGGCAATGGAGCCTAAGGTGATTCTTTTCGACGAGCCCACAAGCGCTCTCGACCCCGAAATGGTTGGTGAGGTTCTTGACCTTATGAGAGACCTTGCAAACGAAAAGCTCACCATGGTAATCGTAACTCACGAGATGGGATTTGCTAAAGAGGTTGCAAGCAGAGTTCTCTTCATGAACGACGGCAACGTCGTCGAGGACGGCACACCCGACGAAATATTCAACAACCCCAAGCACCCCAGACTCAAGGAATTTTTAAGTAAAATTCTCTAAAAATCAAATGAATTAATGTTTTAAAAAAGAAGAGGAAAGTTCAAAACTTTCCTCTTCTTTTTATTCCTCAAGCTGTCTTCCGAGAAAGCTTGCAGCGGTTGAAACGAGTCTGTTCTCCACCTCGGCAGAAAGATTATTTTTGCCGTATCCGTCAACGCTCTTCAAGGATGCCACCACTCCGATTATATCACCACCACTGATGATGGGCATCGCACAGCTAACGTAATGAGCGAGCGCTTCACTAAGTGGCATCATTGCCTCGTCACCGTCACGGTGAGTATAAATGCTTCTTCCCTCCATCACGCGCTCAAGCTCAATTGAAAGGGGCTTTTCAAGATATTCCCTCTTGGGCACGCCTGCACAAGCAATAACTACGTCACGATCACAAATAATAACGTCCATCATGCAAATTTTGTGCAAGGTCTCGGCATATTGTACTGCAAAATTAGTAAGCTCACCGATAGGAGAATACTTTTTGAATATGACCTCACCCTCTCGGTCGGTAAATATTTCCAATGGGTCGCCTTCCCTGATCCGCATCGTGCGTCTTATCTCCTTCGGGATAACTACCCTGCCAAGATCGTCAATTCTTCTCACAATTCCTGTTGCTTTCATAAATATATAAAAATCTCCTTGTTTTTACAGATTTGTACATTTAGTATCTGCAAAACAAGGAGATTTATACTTTTTAAACTTTTAATTGTCAATATATTTAATGTTATTAATTTCGTCCCGAATAATTTATGATATAATCGTACATTTTTTCCTTATTGTTTTCAAACTCATACGGAAGCTTATGTACCATAAGTTTATCGCCGGAAACAAAAAGATCTTTTGCATAGCTGAGAGCCACATCAATAACAGCAGTCCATCTTGAATCGGTAATATGATTTTTGAAATATCTGAAAAGATTAGGCACGAGAACGACTTCACCGGCAATATCGTGATAAATGCTCTCAACCGAAGGCCACATTCCGTGATGTGCTATCTGAACGATGTCAGTCTTTAAATACGCTCCCCAGAGATTGTGAATAATGGGCCCTGATTTATAGCAGGTATCGTTAAGGAAGATTATCGAATCTTTGCCAATTTCGATTCTGATAACCATTGAAGAATCGTTGGGATTCTCTAAAGGTTCAGGAACAATATCTTCAATAGTATAAAGGATTTCCACAGTCGCAGAGCCGAAGGAAATGCGCTGCCCTGTATGAGCCTTAAATATCGGAATATGTGGTGCATAGGTCTTTAATGTATCGTAAAACGCAAGTACATCAGTTATCGGTATAGGATCACCATACTTTACTTTGCTTGTGATCACATCAATGTGTCCGTAATTATGGATAACTCTTTCTACAGTTACGTCGCTGTCAGAGGAGTGATTTTTGATAAAATCAACAAATGCGGGATAGTGATCTGAGTGAGGATGACTGATAAACCATGCGGCAATTACGATCTCCTCATCTCCGACAAGCTTTCTCAAAGTATTGTAAACACGGTCATCGCCCTCGTATCCACCGTCCTGAATAATGAATCTGCCATCGGGCAACCTAACGATGTATCCCTCCCCCATTTCGGGTTGAGGAATGGAGGCAATGTAAGGAGTTACTTCTTTGTCCGTGCGAATACTGTAATCACCAAGAAGGAACGAGTGTGCAGGACCCGTCATAACGCGTATTTCCTTGTTGTAATCAGTGTAATAAACGTAAACATATTCACTTTTATTCGTAAAGGTAGCGAAGAGATTGTTTGCTGCACTTCTCTCCGAAATCAAAGTAAAACCCTTTGTTGCTACTTTATCGAAATAGTAGTTGAAAATATCTTCTGTTGCTTCTGTTATATGTATCATATGGCTTTCATCTCCACAATCAACTATGCTAAAGGGTGCATTAAGGTGATCATTTTGTATGTCGGTTAAGGATAAAATACTATGTTTGCTTTCTTCTATATTAGCCATTTCAATCTCCTTGAAATTCATATTCCAATATAACACAATTATATCTTTATTCAATATGTTTGTCAAGTAAAACACTTCACTTTTATTTTTGCAAACTATTGAAAAAAATCACAAAATATGCTATAATTGGGTCGAAAAAAATTTCAAAAATAGGTGCATGTTTTTAATGAGAAAAATATAATAAAATATACATTTATTTGAGTATGGGAGGCCTTAAAATGAAAAAAATACTTACGTGCTTTTGCTATACAGACATTCACAATCAGCAATCAATGTTGGATTATCCGACAACGCTTAGAAAATCAGCAATACAGGCTAAAAATCTTGCCGTTCAAGAATTTGGATTAGCAGACGTTGCCATTGTAGGTGGTGATAACGTATCCGACTATCCTCATTGGAATATGTCGTGCTGTCTGCCTAAGAAGAATTTTCTTGATATCAAAGAAAAAATTCACAACTGTATCTCCGAAAGTGTAAAGGACGGTAAGGTGATATACGTTGCCGGAAACAATGATATGATTATGGGCGACATCGGAACCGAGGAAAATGAGCCTTATAACACCACGGATTTTTACGATCTTATGGATAATGCCTTTGGCGTGCTTCCCGAGAGTGAAAGGTTCGAGGTTTTCTCCAAGGAAAAACCAAATGAGCATTATTTAGGCGCGTTTCATTACGTTGTAAACGGCATTGATTTTATCGGAATTAATATACATCCCGATACTGCTTTTAATTCTCACGAAGGATATTATAGCAGTGAAACTATGATTTGGGTTAAAAATAAGCTTAACGAGATAGATCCAGATGGTAAAAAATGCATTTTTGTTACCGGACATTTATCGGCAATTTACTATTTAAATGACGGCGAATGGCTCGAAACTATGATAAACGGAGACAAAGACCTGTTTTATAGTATTTTTAAGGGACATCAAAATACGTTTTATCTATACGGGCACTTACACGGAGAGAGAGCTTGCTTCAGAGATTATTCTTCGGGGGCTGTTTTGCATCTCGATGACAATAATATGCCTCTTGACGCAAATCTTAATTCAAAAAATTCTTTGGGCAAAGAATATTCTTATTCCTTAGTACATATGGGAGGGCTCAGACCGTTTTGGGAGGAACATTTTGAGGACGATGCACTCGAAGGATACGGAGGATTAAAAGAAAAGAAGCTTTATCCCCATACAGGCACACCGCTTATTGCCCAGTTCTTAGTGTTTGAAGTCTACTCGGATCGTGTAGTCTTCCACATAAGAAACACCGGTAATCACGAATTATACAACAAAAAAGATAAATTGCAGGAATACACAGTGTATTTAAAACAGTAATAAACTCTACAGGAGATACTTATGTTAACTAATGCAAAATGGATAAAGTCACCCATCGATATGGTAACGGCGGCAGCCGAATTCAGAAGGAGCTTTTCCATAAAAAACCATGTAAAATCAGCAATACTTTACATATCATCGGCAGGAATTTACTCCCCCAAGCTTAACGGCAAAAAAATAACAGATGCCGTGCTTATGCCCGGTATTACGAGCTACAAAACAAGAGTTTTATATCAAGAATACGACGTTACCGAGTTCATTTTAGAAAATAACGAGCTTTCCGTTGGTGTTGGTCCCGGATGGGCAGTAGGTCACTACGGATATTCGGGCGACCGTCAGCTATATTTCGATGAAATAGCTCTTATTGCAAGACTTAATATTGTATATCAGGACAACACCGAAGAGGATATACTCACCGACTCAAGCTTTGAGGTGTTCACAACTAAAGTTACATCCTCCGATATTTACCACGGTGAAACAGTTGACCTCACCGCAGAGATAAAGAGTCTCGGTGCAGTTGTGGAAACTAATCTTAGCACCACACTCGTGCCCCAGGACGGTGAGTGGATAAAAGAAATAGACAAGCTTGACGCAGTTGATATCATCAAGACCCCCAAGGGTGAATACGTTATTGACTTTGGTCAAAATATGACAGGATACGTTGAGGTAAGTGTTAAAGGCATGCGCGGAGATCGTATCGTTTTGCATCACGGTGAGGTGCTTGATAAAGATGGCAACTTCTACAATAGCAATATGAGATCCGCAAAAAACGAAAACGTATACGTTCTCTCGGGAAATGACGACGTATTCAAGCCTACCTACTCCTTCCAGGGATTTCGCTACGTTCATCTTGTTGAGTGTCCCGAATATCTCATTGACAAAAATAATTTCAAGGCCATCACCGTTCATTCGGATATTAAGCGCACCGGCAGTTTTGAATGCGGAAACAAAAAAATAAATCAGCTTTATCATAATATCATATGGGGTCAGAAGAGTAACTTTCTTGATATTCCCACAGATTGTCCTCAACGTGACGAGCGTATGGGTTGGACAGGTGATGCGCAGGTATTCTGCCGCACTGCATCCATAAACTACGATACGGAAAAATTCTTTGCTAAATGGCTTGCAGACGTTGCCATCGAGCAGCATGAAAACGGTGCCATAATGGGTGTTGTTCCCCGCGCTCGCAAGCACGGCGCCACCCGTGTTTCTGCAGCTTGGGGCGATGCTGCGTGTATTATTCCATGGGAGCTTTACCTTTCATACGGAAACAAGGAATTGCTTAGAAAGCACTTCCCTATGATGAAAAAATGGGTTGAATATATGCACTCTGCAGGAAGTGAAGAATATCTCTGGCTTGGTGGCATGCATTACGGTGACTGGCTTGCTATGGATGCAGGTGCTGACAGTCTCGTTGGTGCAACCGCAAACGACCTTATTGCAAGTGCATTCTTCGCATACTCAACAAGCCTTCTTATAAAATCAGGTGAGGTTCTCGGCGAGGATATGACCAAATACCGTGAGCTTTATAAGAAAGTTCGCAAAGCATTCAGAGAATATTTTATGAAAGACGGTATGCCAAAAGAAGAATTCCCTCTCACCGAGGTAACACTCCCTGGCTATTCTGTAATAGATACCGTCCGTCATGGTATGACTCAAACTGCTCTCGTACTTATTCTACACTTTGGTCTTTATGAGGAAAATGAGAAAAAGGCTCTTGAGGATAAGCTCTGTGAAATGATTGTTGAAAACGGCAACAGAATGACCACGGGATTTGTCGGCACACCATATATACTCCACGTTCTTACTGCCGCGGGTAGAACCGACCTTGCCTATAAGCTTCTATTCCAGGAGCAAAATCCCTCTTGGCTATATTCCGTAACACATGGCGCTACTACCATGTGGGAGCATTGGAACAGCATTAAGGAAGACGGTAGCTTTTGGAGTGACGAAATGAACTCATTTAACCACTATGCTTACGGTGCGGTTTACGATTGGATTTTCTCTACCGTGCTCGGTATAGCTCCCGTCGAATCATCTCCCGCTTACCGTGAGGTAGCCATTAATCCCCATCCCTGCCGTGAGCTCGGCTTTGCTAAAGCCTCTATCGAATCTCGTTCGGGTAAGATAACTTCACATTGGTATTACAAGGGAGATACCGTTCACTACGAGTTTGAGATTCCCGAAGGCGTTACAGCGCATATCTCTCTCCCCGGGGGATTCACTGAAACCATCGGTTCAGGTAACTATATATTCGTTGAAGAAATATAGTTCTTATAGTATGTGACATATCACTCTAAACACAAATAAAAAAGCAGACCATCATACATGTTATGATGGTCTGCTTTTTTATTCAGATGTATTCTTTGATTTTTTCAATCATAGCTGTACGAAGTTGCGGCAAGAAATCACTATCAAGTGGATAGAAGTCAAATCTTAAGTCCATATCTGCAAATTTATCGATCATCTTCACAACCTCGTCACGACCGATATATTCCTCAAGCGTACGACAAAGATCCAAATCACCGATTGCTTCATATGTAACCTTACCACGTATTGAAGGATAAGCTCCGTTCTTTGCGGGATAAACAATAAATGGATCACCCGAAGGAAACCGTCCGTCACCGGACGTAGTTACGTAGGGATTTATTTTGTAATACGAAACTTGGGAGTTATAGAAATTAAATCCCCAGTGCAAAAATCCTTTTATATCATATTTATAGATTAAAACTCCAAGAATACGCGTGCGACACGATGGCATAGCCATAAACGAGTTTGTATAAGTTACCTGTGGCTCGCAACAGTAGTACACCCACTGATTAGGTACATTCAACGGAAGAAATTCGTGAATGTGCGACACCATTGTAACGGGACATTCAACAAGTCCCCTCTCGTAAAATTCTTTAGAGGACAATGCATCAAAAGTATGGCAATTACCAATAAAGGGGCGTATCGTTTCTACTGCCGTGCGATAAGCGTCGATTCTATCAACCGAGGGCTCGTCCGAAATGTGGTAATATGTGCTTTCCGCGATGCCGAGAAGCTCAAGCTCCTTTGAAATTGCAGAAACATATTGCTTCAAAAATTCAATATATACGGGTGCGGTCGCTTCCACGTGCCAACCGAACATATAGCTCTTTTGGCCGTTTTCCTCAACCATAATATTCGCGGCGCGCTTTGCTCCCCACTGCGAGAACATGTGCGCCATTTCATAGTAACGAATGCCCGCGCGCTTACAAATATCGACAAATCGGCGCAGCTTTTCAAATCCGAATATATACTCGTCGCCGACCTTCTTGATGTCGACAAGCTGCACGCAAGGGCGCGTAGTACCGATTGCTGTATCCAGAGGAGGAGTATGTATGGGAACGAGTATCATATTGATTCCGACATCCACAGCCTCGCGTATATATGCCTCAATAAGATTAAAATGCTCGTCGGAGTAGATTGGCACATCGTGATAATCCGCGATGCAGTCCGCATAAAACCAGCGTGTGTAAATGAGGCTCTGCTCTTTTTTTGCTAACGGCAAGACCTCAACCGTCATAGCTTTGGTGGCAGCTGTTGCGCGAGTGGTGTCGGGCTTTGCAAAATCAAATGTTTCAAATACGAAGTTGATTTTGTATTCACCGGCCGCCATATCCTTGGGGATATTCAACTCAATCCACAAGGTTTTTCCCGTCGCGTTTACCGTGAGAACACTATTGTTTTCGATTGGAATGAGCAAATCGGGCATAAGTCCAGGCTCGGTGGTGATATATCCCTCCTCATCAACTTTTTCTATGACGGGCGCATCCATCACCGAATTTTCGACCTTATAGATACGTATACAATCGAGCAAGGGTGATTCAAGCCTGATATAGCCCATTATGGGCTCATCCGACCTCATGCTTATCTGATAGGTGAAACGTTCGCCACAAAGCATGGCTTCTTTTGTTATCTCGTTCATATTAAGATTATCAAACACACGCACTTTATGAAGTGATGAAATCTGCTTAGCTACAAACATATTTTCCTCCTATCTTAATGTTTTATTGCTTTTGTTTCTATATGCGCACTTACATCTAGTCTCATTTTCGTTATAAGAAACTTTGGCTATATTTTTAGCTCTATTTTCTCTTTTCAAAAATTAGTTTATCTTAAATTCAATAACTTTATCTTCAACTCTCGGGCAAGAAATTATAACCTTGGCCTCTCCTTTTTCACCTGTAGTTTTAACGTAGAATGCACCCATTCCTCCACGAAGAGAGAATATATCGGGACCAATTATTTCCACATGACCTTCTGCAGTTAATTTGATTGCTTCATTACTATATGAAAGAAGATTGCCGTTTTCATCAACTGCGCGAATTCTTACAACAGCTACGTCATAGGAATTGTCCTCATGAAGATTCGTATGTGATACTTCAATCTCAAGGCTTATCTTGTTCATTTGAGTTTTAGTAACAGTTTTTACCACCTTGCCATCTTTTATTGCATCAAAACGGTAAACTGTACCCTGACTACCCAAATTGCCAACATATTTCGTGTATAAATCCACGATTTGATTGACAGTCACGTTGTAAACATTCAAGCATTTAGCAGCCATTTCTTCAGGTATGGGAGTAATATTGGGGTATCCGTAAAGTCCGATAAAGTTAACCGCTTTAGAAATATATCTCGCTTTTTCAGGCGACATTTTTTCTTCGGTTTCAAGAAGATCGCCAAGATAATCGTCAATCAGCATAGGAGAGTTGACCATACTTGGAAAATGCTCGTTATGAGGAACATATTCTTTAATAAATTTACCGTTCTTATACATTTTTACGCTATCTGCGTTGGTAAATATCCACACTTTTCCGTTGATAGATGCAGGATGCTCACCTATGTCCATAGACGATGAGATCTCAAGCACATTTTCATAATTGCCTTGTGATTTATAAACTGCAGCAGTCATTTTATGATTACGGAACATATCAGTAACTCCGTGATAGCAAATTCTATCACCACTACCAAAATCCCTGTGCGTGTTATAGTCAGCCATACACCAAGCAAAGCTTCCGCAAATGTCGGGGTGAGAAGCTACGTCATTGATTACTCTCGCGTGACGAAGCGCGTGCTCAAGTCTATGGTCTTCATTGTCAAAGCTCTTGGTTGGGAACATATGACCGTTGTTTTCTGTTATCAAATAAGGCTTGTCCATATTCGAGGTGATATCGGACTTAGGCTCACAACCTGCCTTCTTTCCGTCATGGAAAAAGTCGTTGTATGTGTAAACGTCCTCTAAAAACTCACTCTTGCTAAAATTACGAACACCGCCCGTCTGTCTTGTGGGATCAAGTCTATGAGCAACCTCATTGGTTCGAACATAAAAATCGTGATTGTCGGGAGATTCGTTAATACGAACTCCCCAAATAATAATTGAAGGGTGATTTCTATATTGAAGAACCATTTCTTCAACGTTTTGAACGGCTTGATCTTGCCAATCCTTGTCACCAATATGCTGCCAACCAGGGATTTCGGTAAATACAAGCAAACCAAGTTTGTCGCACTCATCAATAAAATACTGAGATTGAGGATAATGTGATGTTCTTACCGCATTTACGCCTAAACCCTTTAATACGCGAGCATCATCTCTTTGCATTGATTCGGGCATTGCATACCCAACGTATGCATAGCTTTGATGACGATTAAGACCGCGAATTTGCACTCGTCTGCCGTTTAAAAAGAATCCTTCCTTGGTAAACTCTGCTTTTCTAAATCCAACTTTAACTTCGTTAACGTCGATCACTTTTCCGTCAGCTATCAATTCCGTACGAATAAGATAACGGTGAGGGTGCTCAATATCCCAAATTTTAACGTCTTTGATATATCCGTTGATTGAAAATAAATGGTCAGTTACATTTGTTTCCATAACAACTATTTTTTCGCTATCGCCTATAAGTTGGGCGGTTTGCTTTATTTTAGTATTTGAAGGAATTTCACCGTTAAGCGTAATATCGCTCACTATCTTGCCTGTAAATTCGGGTTTCACAAAAACGTCGGCAATATAGCATTCATCTTTGATGTCAAGATAAACGTCGCGATAAATTCCACCGTATGTCATATAGTCGATTACGTTTCCAAATGGTGGAATATTCAAATTTTCTCTTGAATCTAATTTTACAACAAGAATATTTTTTTCATCAAATTTAAGCTTGCCTGTCAATTCAAGTGAGAAAGCTGTATATCCCGAATAATGCTCACCGATTTTTTCTCCGTTAAGAAATACCTCGGCATAGTGTGCTGCCCCCTCAAATGTAATGATAATACGCTTGTCAGACCATTCCTTAGGTGCATAAATCTCTTTTTGATATGCACAAAGCATTTGATATTCTTCCTCTGAAAAATAGTTAAAAGGAAGCTCTCGTGTTGTGTGGGGAATTCTTACTTCTTGAAATCCTTCATCAATACTTCCATAAATATATTCTTCTTTAAATTCTTCTGCAAATTGCCATTCGTTGTTAATATATATTTTGCTCATAAGATTACCTCCAAAAGCAATATAAAGTAACTTTTACATTACCTCACTCACACATATCTGTGCATATATTTTTTCAATATCTTCTTTTTTAGGTGGCAGAGTACCGGATGTCAAGCAGGCTGCCGTTCCAAAGCTTACGGCAGTTTTCAAGCATCCAATTGCTTCCTCACCCAAATAAGTTCCCGCAAGGAAACCTGCAATCGTACTATCACCTGCACCAATGGTGGAAATAGCTTCAATAACAGGACAGGTTGCTATATATACCTTATCTTCTGTAAGCAGCGCTGCTCCTTGTTCGCCAAGTGTTACCATTGTATTGGTTATGCCGTGCTCGGTAAATACAGCCGCTTTCTCAAGCACCTCTGAAAGTGTTTTGATTTCACAACCCAAATAATCAGATATTTCTTCCTGATTGGGTTTAATCAGCCAAGGCTTGATATCAAAAATATCTTCTATCGTAAAGGATTTGGAATCCAAAACAATTCGCGCACCCTTCTTGTGAAGGATTTTTAAAAATTCTTTTGCATTCTCCTTGCTGATACCTGCAGGAATACGCCCTGTAAATGTAACGATCGTATCCTTTTCAATTACGATATTGTCAAGCACCTCTTCAAGAATGTTATTATCCACCGAAAAACCTGAAAAGCTGATGCGCGTTTCAGTTCCATTTTCAAGGTGGAAGGTCAAATTTTCTCTAATTCTACCTTCTTTTTCAAGCAAAACGCAATCCATATCAGAGATGGCATTTTTAAACTCATCCCCATTTTCTTTTCCCAAAACAACAATAGCTGTATTAGGAATTTGACCATTACAGAGCGCTCTGCTTATATTAACGCCTTTCCCTCCTGCTTCACGTGATTGCACATGTGCCAAATTTTCGCAGTTTAGTGCTAAGTTTTTCGCACATGCGTGAACATCATAAGCCGGATTCAAGGTCAATGTATATATTTTCATATTATCTCCTCTTTTTACAGACGAGGCGCATGCTCCAGCAGATACTTCTCTGCTTCAGCGCACCATAAACCACCGTTATTTTTAACAATAACAGCCAGTTTGGCATACATTGGATCAGTTTTACCAAGCTCTTCCAATTCATCAATAGCAATCAGTGGAATATCTAATTCGTTGTAGCAAACTTTTTTAGCTCCGTTGGGCTTTTCCATTGCAAAGAGTGTTTCGGGAGCCGCCTTCATACCTAAAATATGGGAAACAAGCGCACCTGCATTGATTTTGTTATCCTTAATTAAGTCCAAAACATCTGTCATATCCTCAGGAATGCTACCTGCAGTTCCTACAACGTGAATACCGTCATAGTGAACTCGATAGAGATTCAAGCTACCGGGCATATCGTGTATGGGGGGGCCTGCAAAAAAGTTTATACAGCCATCCTCACGACAAATTTTTTCAGACATAGAAAACAAAGCAGGAACAGGTACCATAACAAACACGTCGTCAAAGCCACCATCAGAAATCTGTTTCAAATACTCTACAGGATCTTCTATATTCCCTGTATTGATAAATTGCAAATCAATGCCCTTTCCCTTGACCTTTACAGGATCACACATTTTTGCAGCGTAGTCAAGGCGCTCCTGGTTTAAATCGGTAACCACTATTTGAGACACACCGGCATAACCCACTGCCAACTCTACGCAGCCAATACCCATAGGGCCTGCACCACCGAGAATGGCAATACGACCACCTTTTTTTGCGCCGTCTGTACGCACATAGTTGGTGTAGTCAGTATGATAGAAGCCTTTATAACCACGGATGCAGCATCCCAACGCCTCTGCAAGCGAGCCAGCAAAATAGCTATCCCCTTCATATGGAAGTAAACAGCCACGCTCCAACACAATCTTTGGAACTACTGCATACTGTGTATTACCACCAATATATGGATATGAATAGCCGGGGTCATAGCCATTTGGCAATTTCAACGCAGGCTGAATAACTATCTTTTGACCTTTTTGCCAATCTTTCTTTACATTTTCACCAACAGAAATAATCTCGCCACACATTTCATGACCGATAATGACTGGGTTTTCTGCCACGTCATTGGGTACACGCTTATGGGCACTGCCCTGCTTAATAGCTTTATATGTAGAAGCGCAAACCGAGTCGCTGACCACACGGATAAGCACTTCATCTGCGGTAATTTCTGGTAATTCAAATTCTTCCAAACGGATATCATCCGCTCCATACAAACGAATAGCTTTTGTTTTCATTTTTATACCTCTATACACTTTAAATAATCAATGCCAGTAAATTTTATTTGTGCAAAGGTGGGCTTTATACAAATCTCACTCAGTGCGTTTTTTGATTGATTCGGCAAACTCTTTCTACATCTACCTTCGGTTTGCGATTAGGAAGCAAAAGACCGTTAATCTCCTGCATAACATCTGTCAACTGAGTGTAGCAATAGCCTTGGCAGAAAGGGATTTCCTTTATAGCCTCAGTGCAATCCTCAAAACGGACAAAAAAGGCTTCTTCATCGGTTTCCTTGCCGTGATAACCCCAAGTTTCCGCACCGCCAAGCTCACCCTGTAATCCAATGTTAGTAAATGCGATTCCTCCATACTCTGTTACCATAAATGCCTCTTTTCCGGTGGGGATATAGGCATCGGCGTAAGCGCGTCGACCATCACAGGTCTGCTTTTCAATGAAATCACGATCAGCAAAATGCTCTTTAAGAACTTCCCTTGTGTTATTGTAATCGTGCAAACCGCAAATATCAGTATGCATCTGCTCCCAACCGTCATTTCCGGAGCAAATTCGGGTGCCGTCTGCCGATTTAGTTAAATAATAAAGCATGGTTGCTGTGTCCTGCTGTCTCTTGTTAGAAACAATTTGCGGAACACCCCAGCTTTCATTCAAGGGTACCCAAGCAATAATACTGGGATGGTTAAAGTCACGACGGATAAATTCCTGCATCGTAACAGTCAAGTTTTCCACCGTCTCATCCGCAAAAGTATATGGGCTAGGAAGCTCGCCCCAAACAAGAACGCCCATCTTATCTGCCCAGTAATAGTAGCGAGGATCTTCAATCTTTTGATGCTTTCTTGCACCGTTAAATCCAAATTTCTTCGTCCATTCCAAATCCTCTCGGATTGCATCGTCACTTGGAGGCGTTATCAATGTATCAGGCCAGTAGCCCTGATCCAAAACAAGCTTTTGGTAAATGCGGTCGTTATTGAGATATACCACACCATCGCGCACCTCTACTTTGCGCATACCAAAATATGTATCCACCGCATCGAGTTGCACTTCTTTATCTAAAAGTTGTACCTTCAAATCGTAAAGAGCAGGATTTCGGGGTGACCATAAAGCCACGGGTTCGAATGTATCCCTTGTATCCATATCAATAACAATCGTTACGTTTCTATTGACAGTAGTAGTCACAACATTTCGGATTTCTTTCTCATTAAGCTTAACGTCAAGTGCAAGAGTCACCTTTCTATCAGGAACTCTGTTAAGCATAATTTCTACAGAAGCCAATCCTTTTTCGATATCAGGTGTAACATGAATATAATCTATCCTTGTCTCACTCGCCGCTTCTAAATAAACTGTTTGCCAAATACCGCTATGAGGAGTATACCAGCAAAGGTACAATCCTTCCTTCCAGTTCTGCTTACCGCGAGGTTGAATAGGATCGGGCATATCCACTACTCGAACACATAGATCGTTTTCACCCTCAGTTAAAAAAGGTGTAACGTCAAGCTGAAAAGGTGTATATCCTCCCTTATGTCCACCAACAGACATACCGTTGACATAGACCGTTGCCTCATAATCAACCGCACCAAAATTCATCAATATGTTTCTACCCTGCATTTTCGCAGGAACAGTAAATTTTCGGCGGTACCACATAATCGGATGAATTTCGTCGGTAGGTCCAATACCGCTTGCCGCACTTTGATAGCAAAACGGCACGGTAATGGTCTTATCAAGCTTATAATCCGGCTTATACCAGCCTTCCTTTAAACCAATATTATTATCGTCAAAAGCAAACTCCCAAACGCCATTCAAATTATAAAAGGTATCCCTCATAAAATCGGGACGGGGATGCTCAGGACGAGGAATATTACAATTAATTTGCTCGCACATAACAAACTCCTCTGTGCTAAAAAATTTTTAATCTAACTTTAGTAACATGCTCAACACACGCTTTGCGCTGATTTCTAACGTTTCCCTTGTAATTGCACCGTTTTCAAGCGCAATAAGCAATCGTTCAGGGTAACCACCTGGCATACGGATATCATTGCCCGCATTTATTTCTACGTAGTGTTCGGAATAGGTATGCCAGTCCGTACTTACTATGCCGTCAAAGCCCCATTCATCTCTCAATATATCTGTCAGCAATTCGCCACATTCCGATGCGCGAACACCGTTAATCAAATTATATGAACTCATAATATACCACGGGTCGGCAGTTTTTACGATAATTTCAAATGCCTTCAGATAAATTTCACGGGCAGCACGCTCGGAAACACGAGAATCACTGTTTTTTCGATTGGTTTCCTTATTGTTGAGTGCAAAATGCTTAACAGAGGCCGATACTTTTTGAGATTGTATGCCTCGCACCATTCCCGCAGCCATCATACCGGCTACGAAAGGATCTTCTGAATAATATTCAAAGTTTCTTCCGCACAAAGGACTTCTGTGAATATTGATCGCAGGTGTAAGCCAAATAGCCAAATTGTTTTCCTTTAACTCTTTTGCGCCTGCTTCACCGATTGCATAGGCAATCTTGGGGTCCCAAGAACACGCAACCTGTGTACTGCAAGGAAATGCCGTGGTGTAAATGCCACATTCCTGATTGATACGAACACCGGCAGGGCCGTCAGCAGTCATCGCATTAGGAACACCAAAGTCCGGCAAATTACCAAACCCACAAGTATTTGCAACACCAAAATTGGGCTGACCACCCAACATGTGGCAAATAGCTTCGTTTGGAAGCTGGGCAACAAATTCATCCAATGTGATTTTGCCATCTGCCACCTCATCGAACCAGTGAATATCTCTTTTATCTCTGTCGCGTGGCACAGTTGTTACAAGGCGCATTGGTGTATAAGCATTTTGCAACACTTCTTCAGGTACTTCCGGCATAAAATCACAGGATTCTCTCTTTCTTTCAAATATAGGAAGCTCCTCATAACTACCATCAGCAAGAAGTCGCTTTTTAAGTGCGTTAGGCTGAAGCTTTGTACTAAGCTGCTCAACGATCACGTCCTCCTTCAAGCAGTATGCATAAGTACTACAGAAAGTATTGCGAACGGAATTACCAATATGGAAGCCATATATTCCCTTTTCCAATACGTAAGCCGCCTTTGCTACCTTTCCCAAGTCATCATAGGACGCCATTGTCGACAAATTCCAAGTAAGAATTAATTCCTGAGTGCAACCGGGCGCTAAAAGCTCAGTTTTTTGGAAAGCAATCAAGCTGCGGCTTGCTTTTCCAAGCTTGCCTTGAGGTGCTTCGAGATAAACCTGAATAACCTCCTTGCCCGCTACATCTCCAATATTTTGGACTGAAACCTTAGCTGTAAACTTTCCGTCATTCTGTTCTATTCCTATTATTTTCCAATCAAATTTTGTATATGATAAACCAAATCCAAATGGATAATTGACTTTTTCTGCCTCACCCGGTATAGTTTCGAAATAGCGATAGCCGACATAAATGTCTTCTGTATAATCTACGTAAGCATCGGACTCATGGAAGTTCTCAGTTGAAGGATAGTCTTCCAAGCGCTTTGCAAAGGTATCGGTCAGCTTTCCGCAAGGTGTACCAATGCCACAAAGCAATTCTGCCGCCGCCGTGCCGCCTTCCATACCTCCCTGCCAAGCCATAAGCACACCCTGAATAGCATTTTCGTTGCAGAACCATTCGGTATCTACCATACCGCCCACGTTCATAACAACAACAATCTTTGGGAAATATTTCTTTACCTGCTCTACCATTGCTCGTTCAGCATAGGATAGATAGAAATCTCCCTCCTCGTACATAGGGTGTCCTTTAAGATCTCTATCCCATCCCTCTCCCGAAAAACGAGAAATAGAGATTACCGCAGTATCGGTATAGTTACGAACACCTTCACAAAGAGCATCTGAAAGCTCGGGCTCAGGCTTTTGACCCGGCCAATAGAATGTATCCGATATTTTCTGTATGTAATGACGGTAAAAGTCTGCAAGTTCCTCACAAACTTCCACGCGGTTGTTTAACTTCTTAAATCCATCGTAAAGATTTGTCGAATAGGATACAGTTACGTCACCGCTACCGCCACCGCCTTTAACATAATCAAAGGTAGCAATGCCAAAAAGAGCAAGCTTTGTTCCACTTGCAAATGGCAAAATGTTGCCATTGTTCTTTAGCAAAACCATTCCTTCCTTAGCCGCATTTTTAGAAAGCTCTATATGTGCAGCGCAGGCAGTAACACGCTGACCGTTTTCACCTAAGGGCAAATTGGGATGATACTTAATTCTTCTCCATTTTGTCATCTTTACATCCTCCTATATATATGAAATACGATTGTTCGACATCATTCAAAAACAGTTTCTATCTTAACGGTAGAAATCATTTTTCAGTAATGTCTTTTGAAATGAGGGGCAGCGAAGCCGCCCCTCTTGATTATAAAATCAATGATTTATTCTGTCATATAGAATTCGTACTTAACATCAATTGCATAGCTAAAGTTGTATGTTGTAACCTTGAACTGATTAAGTACAGTAGTTTCTGCCAAGGAAATGGGTGTGTCGGCACGGTGAGAAATAACCTTACCGTTAAGCTTGATGTCTATATTTGATCCATCACGAACAAGTTCAAACCATACGCCCTCACCGTTAGCAACAGCAGCATTTTCCGCATCATTCAAATCGTAGTACCACTTCCAGCTACCGAACATACCGCTCATGGACTGTATCATATAGTGGCCCTTGCCGTCCTTGTTCACAAGACGAAGCTCTGCCTTCTGACCGTCTGAAAATATCATCTTAAGAACAATAGCAAAATCCGTCTTGGTTCCACCGGAGGGATCCTTAACAAGAACCTTACCACCATAGCATTTATCTGCTGTGGGAACCAATTCACCGTTCTTCTCTCCACCTGCAGGTATGGGTGAGTGGAACACACCGTGTGCCTGATTAAGTACAATATATTCAGCAGTCCAGAACCAATCGCCCTTTACGTTAACAAATTCACCGGTAATGTCATATGTCTTGCCTGCTTCAACCACAAAGCTATACTTGCTGTTTGTATCTACCAAAATAGGAGCACCGTTGATATAAAGCTTCTGTGCATAGTCCTTAGCAGGTGAAACTGTCAAAGTAACTGTATCACCAACCTTGTAACTTGTCTTGTCAGCAGTAACAGTACCGTTTTCAAAAGTGGATATTACAATAGCAGGAACACAGATGTGATCACAACCATCGTTAGAACACTTAACTTCAGTAGCTATATTGCCGTCATCTGCTTCAGGAGTGTGACTTCCCTTAGCTTCAGTTGTTATTGTGCCACATATAGAGCACTTTACAGCTGTTGTGCAGTCGCCGTCGTCCGCTTCAGGTTTGTGATCAGTGCACAAGTTAGCACCGCAAACGTCACATTTGTAGTCGTCGTTATTATTCTTGTGACCTGCAGAACCAGCATCAACTATAGTATTCTTTTCAGTACAGTTATCACATTGTGCAGTCTTAGTACCATCTACAGTACATGTTGCATCGTTGTTAGATGTATAGTTTGTGTAGGAGTGACCAAGTTCTTTGCCCATAGTTTCACCACATTTTGAACATGTTTTGGGAGTTGTGCATGTTGCAGCATCCCAAGTGTGTTCACAAGCTTCAGTTACTGCGAAAGGAATTTCAACGTAAGAGCCCTTGTTACCCCAGTGATGGAGACCGACAGCAACAACCTTGTTTTCAGCAGTAACACCGGAAATTTCATAAGTTTCCAAAACTACACCGCCGAATGTAACCTGGATATGGTTACCATCAATACGTTCAAGCTTGAATTCAGCACCATTGCCATTCAAAGCTGCAGTTGCTTCTGCGTTCCATTCAGCAAGGTTACGCCAAGCACCACTCCATCCGGTTGTAGAATCTTTATCACCAGCAATCTTGCCGCCGAAATGTTGGTAAGCGTATATTTTACTTGTGTCAATCCACATACTGAAAGCATAATAATTTCCGTTGTCAAGCTTCATATACAAAGCAATACGCCAACCGCCATCAGGACCGTTTTCATAGCTGTTTTCCACTTCTCTGTAGTTCTTGGCATTGATTGAGAATGATTCGTAATTACCCTTAATCTGGAACCACCAAGCGTCATTGTTGTTGGGATAGTAGGTTGTTACGATGCCGTGAGCCTGGTTGCTGTAATCCCATCTGGTCACGTCACCGGCAGCCATATCCAAAACGAGTTCAAAAGAACCGCTGATTACATAAGTGTCCTTTTCAGCAACAAATGTATAAACATTGTTATTCCAATCAAGAATCAACGCTTCACCATTGATGTAAAGCTTTTGCGCATAACCGAAATCGGGGTTAATTGTAAGTTTAACGGTATCGCCAATAGCATAGTTGATTTTGTCCGCTATAACTGCGCCGTTTTCGAAATTAGGAATTGTGAGAGTGATCGCTTCCTTAGCTTCAACGAAAACATGGTCGCAACGTTCACATGTAACAGCAGTTGTTACATCGCCATCGTCTTCGCCTGCCTTGTGGCCCAAAGCCTCGATAACACTCTGCTCAAGAGTGGTTACACCACAAACAGAGCACTTCTTGCCGTCAGTCATACCGGCTTCGGTACAAGTGGCAGCCTGGCCTGCAACTGTTTCTTCAGTATGACCTTTAGCCGCAATAACAGTCTGCTGAACGGTGGTTTCACCGCAAACAGTACACTTTTGGCCGTCAGTCATACCTGCATCGGTACAAGTAGCAGGTGTGCCTGCAATAGTTTCTTCGGTATGGCCGAGAGGTTCACCCTCAGTTGCATCACACAAAGAACAAGTTTTAGGAGCGGTACAAGTTGCATCTGTCCAATCATGCTCACAAGCAGGTGTTGGGTCGAAGCAACCGGTAAGCAAGATCATCGCCATACAAAAAATAGCGATCAAAGTTAATACTTTTTTCATGAGTTTTTTCCTCCTTAATATATTTATAGCATTTAACAAATGCTATTGATTAACGTGTTTATTTCCTTGCCTGCATCTGCATCGCAGATGCAGGCATATGGTATAAAATTATTTGGAAATCTCAGTTGAAATGCTAAAAGAAATTTCTACGGGTGTTTCATTTGCGGTCCAAGCATCCATACCAAGTTGTGCGGTCATATCCGCATATTCTTCGTCAAGTACCTCTTGCGCCACCTGAAGACCGTCAATATAAATCTTTACAACATTTCCTTCACGCACGACCTTCATCTTAATGCCGTCATCACTTTGGATTTTTTCAATTTGACCAACATTGAGTCTATAACGTGTAGGCCAACCATCAAACAAGCTATTGCCCAAGGTTGCATACTGCAATCTATAAGAACCATCCTGGTAAAGAACGTTTATATACCATTCCTTGCCATTGGCAAATACGATGCGTATACCCATACGCTGCTCGGTATGGTTAGCTGTGTTTCCTGCGCTCGCAAGCTCAGTATCATACTTAAGTGTCATTTCAAAGACAAAATCATTGAAGCTGTCATTAGTAAGGACACATGCTCTGCCATTGGTTTTATGCAATATGCCTTCGTTCTGATCATCAAGCACCCAATTCTTAGCATTGTTATCATTGTAATGGAAAAGGTCATATTCCAAATCCACATCTACTGTGGTATCGCTGTTCAAATAAACGCCGCGAGTAACGGATATATAGTCTTTCTTTTCTGCGCGTAATTCATAGTAACCCGGAGCCATATCCTTCAGCTCAAAATTACCGTTCTCATCAATAGTAACAGGTGAACCGTTACATGTAAATGTAACACCGTCCAAGGTATCCGCAAACAACGCATTTTTGAGATGCAACTGACCGCTAAGAGTACTATTCTCTTCTTTCATTACCTCTGAAACAGCAGAAACAGTAATCTCTTTTGTAATATTGCGGATAGTCAACGTTGCGCTACCGTCATTGTTATATTTTACATCACTAACGCGATCTTTACCATCCACCAATACAGAAGTAATGGAATATCCTGATTCAGGTGTTACGGTAACGGTAGCACTCTGACCGGAAAGTACAGATGCCTGACCGGAAATACTGTAGTGCTCGCCGTGGATGAACGTAACGGGAATTGTACCAACCGCGCCATTCTCGTCAAACTTATATAAACGATAAACCTCGTTAAAGCCAGCGCCAATCTGATCTGCAAACTGGTACCAATATCTGTCTATGTCGGTATTTGTTCCAGCATAGTTAAAAGAAGTAATGTGGGCGATATTTACAAGGGCGTGATCCTTCATCTTTTCCACGTCAACATCTAACCACTCTAAATAATCCCATGGAATGAACAACTCCAACACATATCCATAGCATTCACTTGTATTAACAGCACCACCCTTTGTGGTAGCACCAAGTCTTGCCATTTTGTCGTTGGTTGTTTTTACATCGATATAGCCCCACTTACCGTTGGTCTTCTTAAAAACCATATTGCCGGTTGGCTGAAGGTCAATTTCAAAGAAATTGTTTTCCCTGTCATTTTGAGTACCCGCAGGTGCCAGATACATCTCAATGCCACTGTTCAAAACAGTTGATCTGTTGGGATTTACATAAATCGGGAAGCTTTCTGTTACATCGAACACAAAGTACATTCCCTGCTCACCGAAATGGCTTGTTATCGCAATATTTACGTTGTTTCCCTCGCCATTGTTGGTTAAGTACAACCATTTTGTATTTTTATAGACTTCTTCATCTGCGATACCGTCTATTTTAAAACCGACATCCGGTTGCGCCAATTCAGGTTCGGGATTTGTAAATGTATATTCCTTATCCGTTGGCACTTCCTTAACGCCAATAGCCTCACAGCTTACAAAAATCATAACTAATAAAGCAAGTGTAAGCATAAGAAGTGCGAGTTTGGAGATATTAATTGTCATTTTCTTCATAACGACTCCTCCTTACTTACCCAAAACACGAATTTCAGAAATACCAACAGAATCCTGGTTCTCAGGTATCTCAATCGTGATTCGAATTGACTTTACATTCAGCTCGTCAAACTCTGCATAAGCAGCAGCTCCCGGAGAAATATAGAAAATAGAACCGTCATAGTCATTTGCCAGATAGCATTCTGCACTGAGTTCAACGTCCTTTATATAACGAATAACTTCTTGACCATCCTCTATGCACACAAACTCAATACGTGCAATCTTGGCAAAAGCAGTTAACTCATTTTTGGAATTATATACCATAACCGCGCGAACAGCTCGTGCTTCTTCAAAATCTAAAGTGAAGGTAGTGGTCTTTGTAATTACAGTTTCCTGAATATATTGTCCAAAATCTTCATTGAGATATTTATAAACGGAAAGCAGACCGTCATTCAAATACTTAGCATCTGCATGTCCACTTATAGTTGCTTCATCGGCAATGTTTTTATAATCGGAAAATGCTTCAATCTTGGGCTGTACTGTAGCGGTAGGGCCGTTTGAGTACATAACATCAAGATCGTTGCCAAATTTATCCTTAATAGTAATCCATTTAATCTCATCAATAGCAGGATTACGCGCACCGCCACCCACTATGGGATCATTGTGACGGTGATATATCATAAGAAGCTGATCACCTGCTTGTACAAAGCTGTGGTGACCTGTACCTGTAATGTCCTGGCTACCTGAAAGCTCACCGGACATCAATATGCCGCCTTCTTCCAAAGTCAGCTTGCGATAGGGTCCTGTCAAATTGTCAGAAACAGCCTGCACCACCTGATAAGAGTTGTCACTGTATGCACCAACGGAAAAAGTCAAATAATACTTTCCATTATGCGCAAGCACTGCAGGACCTTCGTTGATAGAAGTTCCAAGTAACTCATATGGAACATGTTCAACAGTCTTGCCATCAAGCGATGCGAAATAATCCTCTACGGTATAGAAGCTGTGGCAAGCAAGAATCTTGGCACTTGACCAGTCAGGCTTGAGCCAGTTTTCCATTTTCACAACAGAAATACGGTCAGAACCACTACTATCTACCCAAAACAGATATTTATCACCGTTTTCATCCACATAAGGATGTGGGTCTATGCCACCTTCAAATCCGCCGCGACTAAGACCTCTAAATCCACCATTTGCTTCTGCAAAAGCCATATACTCTGCAGGATCGAAAAGCAAATACTTAGCAAAGTAATGAGGCCATGCAGGAAGGTATTCTCCTGTTGCAGAATCCTTAATGCCACGAGTTGTATTAAAATCGTGCAAATTCTCCTCACCGCAGCTTTCGGCATCCATAAAGTTCACCGGTATAAATCCGTGGTCGGGATATTCAGAAACGGCAACCATCATAAGTTCCTTATAGGAACCTTCCATTACGCCATTCCCTGCTGTAACATTAGTATCAGGATCGGGCGTTGCACTAAAGAACATATAGTATCTGCCGTCATCAGGATCATATACTACTTCCGGTGCCCAGATATCCTTCCATATGGTTCTGCGTACCTCACTAGGTTGATTATTTACAAAGTCCTGAATATCAAGAGCATTGCCAACAGGCTCCCAATTCATCAAATCCTTTGAGCGAGAGCAGAAAATATCGCCGTGAGTACCATAAAGATAATAATAGCCATCCCTTGCAGTATTATCAAACACAAATGGGTCCGCAGCATCATCAATCTTATGATCGTTGCGATAGAAAAGCTCTTGATTATATTCTGCTTTGCTCTGACCTGCCTGCAACAATCCCTGATAGTTGGGTATCTCATACTGAACCTGCGACGAACAGCCGACAAGAAGTATGCAGGGCAAGATCAGACTTGCAATCAAAAGCAACGCTATATTTCGTGTTTTCTTCATTTAAGCACCTCCATTTATTCTTTAACGCCACCTTCAGAAACACCTTCAATAAAGTATTTTTGCAGACAGCAGTATATGATAACCAGCGGTAACATTCCCAAAATTGCCGCGGCCATATGAATGTTCTCGCTACCAAGGCCAGGAAACAACTCTCTGATTTGGCTAAGGTACAGCTGCAATGTTACAAACTGCGGCTGATCCTGCAAATAAAGCTGAGGAGCCAAATAGCTGTTGTAGCCTCCTACAAAACCAAAAATAAATTGCGCAATAAAGGCAGGCTTTGCAAGCGGAAACATAATTTTGGTAAAGCACTGGAAAAATCCAGCGCCGTCAAGCGTTGCCGCTTCAATTAACGAGTTGGGTATTCCGTCAAAAAACAGACGAAGGAAGAATACTGTTCCTAAGCTACCCAACATACCAGGAATCAACAATGGAAGGAAACCCTTGTCCCCCGTCCAACCTATTGCTGAAAAGAACACATAAGAAATTACACTAAATGCGCCAAGAGGTATGGAACGGATAATTACCGAGAACCTAAATAGTTGTTCCTTGAAAGGAAAATTCATTTTTGAGAATGCATAAGCAGAAAAACCGGAAACAACTAAACCTATCACCAATGGAACCAGTGTAAGCCACATTGTGTTAACAAAGCCGAGGACAAGTCCCGGCATACCGGTTAAATCCGAATAAAAGTCATATTCAAAAATTGCCTTGTAGGCATCAAAAGTAAAGTTTTCGGGCCACCAAATAAAATCAATGGTGCTTGCCAATTCCTCGGTTGAAGTAAATGACGTAATTAAAACTGTAATGATGGGGAAAAATAGAAACACTGCATAAAGGGTCAGCGCAAGAAAAATCAAAATTTTTCCCAAAGAAAATTTCTTTTTCATATTCTTCACCGTCCTTTACTTCAAGCTCTTTTCTCTGAGTCGGAACATAATCATAGATATAGCACCGGTTACAAAGAAAAGCATCCAGCTAATTACACAAGCGCATGAAACCATATAGCTAACTCCGTTGGCATCACTGGTAGAAGAGTTTGTAATGAGGTAATACACCAAACGAATAAGAGTAAGGCCCATAGATTCCACACCGCCGGGAGAGCCCCAAGCGTTTGGAATGATCAAAACTGCCAAATCGTAGGTCAACAATCCCGCCATGGCACCAGCCTGCAACAAGAAAAACGTAGTGGGGCTAATACCCGGCAAGGTTACATGCCAGAATTTCTGCCAAGCGTTTGCGCCGTCCACATCCGCCGCCTCGTATAAGGAATTATTAATTCCGGTAAAAGCAGCTTTATACATAACAATACCGTAACCCGGTGCTTGCCAAATAACAGCTGCAATAATCGTCCAAGTAATTGTGTCAGGGTTACGTAGCCAGTCGATATTTGTGCCTAAAATTGCATTCAAAATTCCACCGTCGCTAGCAAACAACCATCTCCACATCAAGGAAACCGCAACCGTGGAGCATATATATGGTATAAAGAACAAAACTTGGAACATCTTTGCACCTTTAGGTTTTTGATGCAAAAGTGTAGCAATAAAAAGCGCAATTACGAGTGTGATCAACTGCGTGGATGCAATCCACGCAGTTATAATCACTGCCTTGTAAAAATATTTAGATAAATCAAAATAAAACAGTTCATAGGCATGTCCAGGGATAAATACTGACTTAAAACCCTCAAAATTATTCCACTGGATATTAGTAAGATCATAAAGATCCACATTGCAAAACATACCTATAAAAGATATCAGCAAAGGAAAGCCATTAAAAACGACAAAGCCAAGTAACGGAATAGATGCAATAATAAACGCAAAGATCTCTTCCTTTCTCCACTTTCGCTTTTTGTTCTGCAGGTTCTCCGTGAATAACTTCTTTTGGGTCATAAATTATCTCCCGTTAATGTAAATTGTCATACCCTTCAACAAGTTATTTGCTGTATCCTCATACTGTGCAAAGAAATCAGCCAACTTCATATTACCTTCACGAACCGTGGTATTAAACGGCACGGACCATTCGGTAATCCATGTTGTAGATGTAAAGTATGTGTAGTCACCAATCTCTGCGCGCTGAGCCATAAAGCTGCCTGCCCACATATTGGAAATAATACGATCAGAGGAAGCATTATAAGCATCTCCCATGCCGATAGATGTCTGGTTGGGAACATACTTATTACCCTTTGCTAAGATTGTCTGACCTTCAGGACCTGCTACCCAAGATGCGAACTTGAACGCCTCGGCATAATTCTTATTCTTTGTATTTGCAGGAAGGAAGAGACCCAAGGATTCGCTTTCGGTTGCAGCCTCACCAACAATGGGTGTGCCATTTTCCATATGTAATTCACCGGTGTAAACCTCACCGTCGTATGTCTCACCAATCACCTTCAAATATTCCTTGCCGTTTACAGTATATGTGCTGCCTCCAACATACTCACGGTACTGAGCAGTAACAGCCATACCCAAACCTTCGCCAAGTACATTTTTGAAAGACTGAATGTTACGGAAGTCCTCAACGAGCATGAGGCACTTGCCGGAAGTAAAGAGCTGGTTACGTCCCTCAGTAGTAGAAGGTGCAACACCATAACCATAAACACCGTTTTCTGTCTGCTTATTAGAAGGAACACCCAAACGAGTGAATTCCAAAATTGCATCATATGTAGAAGGAAGTTCGTAAACCTTACCGCTTAAAGCATTAAGTTCAGATGCGTTATTGTTCAAGAAGGTCTTGTCCTCATAGTGAAGAACCTCACCCTTGCTATAGCTATTACCGTTCACTGTAATGTCTTCCAAAGCTAAGTAACCGGGCTGTGTATCACCAAGAGTAAGCTTGTAGTTATTAGAATCATCATCCCAACCGATACAGTCAGCACCAACTGAGAATCCCATATTGAACCACCATTCACTAACAAAACCATATCTATCGGATGTTGTGAATGCGCTAGCAAGGCAACGCTGCTCTTCCCAGTTCATACCGATAGCTTCGTTAAACACTTTATAAACTGTCTTGCCTGCCTGATTTGTACTGCTCTTAGCGCCTTCAAAGGGAGCCTCTTTATATTCAGCATAGCCATGAGGCATAAGAGTTGAACCATTAGCAGCATTGTATGCGTCCAATTCACTCTCAGGAACAGAAATGATGTTGATACCAGCTGCTGTCATCATGTTTTTGTTGTAGAACAACATCTGAGGATCACTACCGTTGGGGAGAGCCAAAAGGCTTGCACCCGCACCAGCCTGGAATTTACCATTTTCAGACTTGGTTGTATTCAAACGATAACGGTTAATCAAGGATTCAGGAATATCACTCCAGTTCATCTTTTCCTTAACCTCATCTGTCAAATAGTCGTCCAAATCAACAAAGAAATTTCCGTTTGTAGCCAATGTCTTAAACGAATCATCTCTTATCTCGATTACGTCATACTGATAGTTTGCGCGCAATGCACTTTCCAAACCGGAAATCACACCGGGATTTGCACGAAACTGAACGTATACACCGTCAACAATACCCTGTGTTTCGTTATAGGTCTTAACCATTTCATTGTAAGCCGCCTGCATCTGAGCATCTACAAAAGCAGCCGCATAATAAATAACGGTTCTGTCGCCAGCTCCATCTGGTGTCGGATTAGGACAAGCAACCAATCCTGTTGCCATAACTAATACCAGCATCAACGCAAGTACTCTACTAAATGTTTTCTTCATACTTTTTCCTCCTGTCTTTTAACTTGTGATAGTTTTATTCGTTGACTAACCATCACAAAGCAAATTAATAAATTTATAATTATAATGCCTTTTATAAAAAGCAATTTATAATCCAACTAATAATGCCTAAAAATCACTTCAAATTTGTTTTGTAACTGTGTCAGTTGTTAGAAAATGAACTAAACAAAGCAATCAAACCCTATGTTGTGAACAGCTACAAGATAATTTGTACATATTTAATCACTATAATTTGTGCAATTTTACTTATTTTTAACTTAATAGTACTATCTAATTAGTATTTTACAACAAAATCAACAAATTTTCAATAGAAAAAGTATATAAGATATTGCATTTAATCAAGGGTTGTGCTACAATATTACTGTACCTGATTGGAAATTCAAGGAGAAAACAAATGCAAGAACACGATAATGACTTTATTGAAGATAGCAAAATAATATATGATATCGATGGTACCAAGGACACCACAAAGCTATCCGCTTTAGGCAGAGCGCTCTCATCCCCCGTACGAATACAAATGATTCGTTTGGTTAATAAAAAGAACATGCTTGCGTCTGAGATAGCAGCAGAGCTTAACTTGCCGCTTTCATCAACCATATTTCACCTAAATATTTTGGAAGAAGCGGGGATTATTAAAAAAAGCTTCTCCACGAAGGGAAAAGGTACCCTGCATTGGTATACCTACGGCACCAACATTGCCATGATTCGTTTTCGCAATTCAAACGGAGACTATAGACCCGAAAGTTTAGCACCCTATGTTTATCAGATTAACATTGGCGATTATATTGATGCCGAGTTTTCAGACCAATGTGGAATTGCTACCGCCGAAAGACAAATTATGAGTGGTGACCCACACAACGTCTTCGTCGAAGGACGTCATGATGCCCAAATAATTTGGTCACAGGGCTACGGCTCTCTTCTCTATGCTATTCCAAACAATTATGCCCAACAGGGAAAGCTTGACGAAATCAAAATTTCTCTTGAAATTTGCTCCGAAGCACCGGGCTTCAATAACGATTACCCAAGTGATATTACCTTCTCGATAAATGGAATCGAAATTTGCACATTTGTTTCCCCAGGAGATTACGGAGATAGATACGGAAAATTCACACCCAGCTGGTGGTATCCTGAAAGCACAAAATACGGTATCATCACAAACATAAGTATCAGACCGACCGGTGTATTCCTTAATGAAAAACTGATAAACAAAAGCATTCGTCTCTACGACCTAAGACTTCAAGAAACCAACAAAACGACATTTGGTATAGAGGTAAAAAAGAATGCGCAGCACCCCGGTGGATTTAATATTTTTGGTGGCAAATTTGGCGATTATGCTCAACATATAAATTTCACGGCAATCTACAAATTGCAATAAGTTGACAAAGTTATCTATGCTTCTGTTATACGAAAACCGCGAGTCTTTTTTAGACTCGCGGTTTTTATATCTACCTTGGATACATTGATTTATAACATTTATTTTTCATCAAGCCAAGGTGCAAGCACCTCTGACAATTTAGTATAGTCATCAATCGTTATAAATTTAAAGTCTGATTTATATACGCTTTCATCATTTCCACCACAGCCGTAATCGTCACCAACAAATGCTACCTCACCGTGTTCAAATCCGTTTTCCTTGCACCACAGATCAAGTGCATAATATTTGTTGAATGGCTTTGGTGCCATATCAAATGAGGAAGAACCACCAACAAATACATTATAATCAGGAAAAGCCGCACAAACCTCATCATAAATAGCGCGACGTTTTTTTCTATCCGGATCAAATTTCAATTTATCTTCATTTTGAGCGGTAGTTCCAAGCAGGGGAAAGGTCAAGCATCCCGAAGCATGATATTCAACGTTATCACCCGAAAATTCAGTAAATCCATATTTTTCTCTAAAGCTATAAGCTATTTTTTCAACGCTTTCGCGATTTTGACATACAACGCCATCGTCACGGACAATCTTAAGTTCTCCGTTTTCATACTTAGCATATTGCATTCCGTAATTTCCTATAACGTCAATCGGGAAGCCGCCAAGTTGCTTATGTATGCGCAAACAATTACCTGCTCCTACCATTAATAGTTTATATCGCTTTGCAAGATTTTCAAGTACTGCACGATTTTTATCATCTATAGGTGTTTTGTGTTGCGTTAAAGTTCCGTCAAGGTCAAATGCAAATACCTTTATCATATTCTACTCCTAATTTATATTATTATATTTTACCTAAATTTTGGTATTTCTTGTTGTTACCACGTTTGCTCCAGTGCCCAAAATATTTTCGATAACCACGTATCCTAACTGAGCATCTTGGGGGACACGTGAAAGATTGATCACCTTCATACACTCAAACAAAAGATCTTTTGGAATAGGCTTATCCGTTTTCACCGGAACCACTCCCCCACCCTCAATCGGTGCTGTTGTTGTTAGTGTTCTCATAGGAGAAGTAAATTCGTTCTCGGCATATTCAAGCCCTCTTTTGCAAGTGTATCCTTCAACTGAAACGACCTTTTTATTATCATCAAGCTCAACCTTAAGCTGACATCCCTTAGGACAAACGATACATGTTAATTCGCGTACCATACTTCCCTCCATCATTCTTCTATCGCGAAGAAAAGCGTATCTCCGCAAATTCCGTTAATCATCTCACTTGTTAAAGTTACAGTTTCCATCTCACCGGGAGCAACTTTGAGCTTTTTTCTATCTACAAGGAGCTTCTCTCCGTCGCGAACAGTGATTCTTATGTCACGGTATATGTCAGAAACTCTAAAATATACCGTGACATCCTCATTTGCACTTATTCTTTGAGGAACGGTATATCTCACCCTACCGTCAGTGACAAGCTTGATGCTCTTGTTAGAAAACGCGTTACCCTTAATAAATTCTGCAGCGGCACGGCCTGCAATAGCAGCCTCCTCGGACACGTAGTCAACAAGATCGTGAACGTGAAGAACGTTTCCGCAAGCATAAACGCCGGGAATATCAGTCTGTCTGTTCTGGTCAACAACAGCACCACCTGTGATTCGGTCAAGGGGGATTGATGCGCTCTTGGTAAGTTCATTTTCGGGAATAAGACCTACGGAGAGAAGCAAGGTATCGCATTCGATATATTGCTTAGTTTCTTCGATGGGCTTTCGTTTTTCATCGACCTTTGCAATCGTAACGCCTGTAACTCTTTCCTTACCGTGAATTTCAACAACTGTGTGACTCAATAGAAGCGGAATATCAAAATCATTAAGACATTGTTGGATATTACGTGCAAGACCGCCTGAATACGGCATAAGCTCACAAACCGCCTTAACCTCTGCGCCCTCAAGAGTCATTCTTCTTGCCATAATAAGTCCTATATCACCCGAGCCGAGTATAACTACCTTTTTCCCGGGCATATATCCGTCCATATTTACAAATTTTTGTGCAGTTCCGGCGGTGAAAACACCCGACGGACGAGTTCCTGCAATATTAAGAGCACCCTTCGGACGTTCTCTGCATCCCATAGCGAGGATTATGGATTTTGCTTCAACAGTAAACATCCCGTCCTCACTGTTCATTGCAGTCACAACCTTATCGGATGTAATATCGAGAACCATAGTGCCAAGCTTGAAGGTAATATTGCGCTCCCTTACTTGTTTCTCATAGCAGTAAGCATATTCAGGTCCTGTAAGCTCTTCCTTAAAGCGATGAAGCCCAAATCCGTTGTGGATACACTGACGGAGAATACCGCCAAGACTTGTATCACGTTCAAGAATGAGAATATCCCTGATACCTGCATCGTATGCCGCAACCGCAGCGCTCATACCCGCAGGGCCACCACCAACTATAACAAGATCAACCTTCATAGTCATATCAGTTCTCCCCCTTTATTTTGCCATAATTTATAATAGAAGCAGACCCCGATTTTGTAACACTTTCAAACGTAACACCAAGTTCTCTTGCGATAATTGACACAACAATGGGTGAACAAAATCCACCCTGACATCTACCCATACCGCCTCTTGTTCTTCGTTTGACACCGTCAACGTCGCGAGCACCGGGATTTCTATGTATAGCCTCGATTATCTCTCCCTCTGTAATGCCCTCGCAGCGACATACGATACGTCCGTATTCTGGATGTACCTTTATAATGGCATTTTTTTCTTCTTCTTTAAGATTATTAAAATAGTGAACGGGTTTGCGTGTTCCGATATAATTTTCATTCTTTTCTGAAATTGCGCCCATATCGCAAAGGATTTCTTCAACGTATTCTGCAATCGCAGGAGATGAAGTAAGACCAGGGCTTTCAATGCCACCAAGAGTAATTACTCCGTCCCTCTCCTTGATGATAAAATCGCCCTTGTCACCTACCGCGCGAAGACCGCAAAAGGATGTTATGACCTTATTAAAGGGCAAATTTGAAACGTTTTCTGCTGATTTTGCAAACAATGTTGCAAAACCCTCCATAGTTGTCGCATAATTATCTTTTTCCTCAATATTTACAGCTGTCGGACCTACAAGGAGATTGCCATCAACTGTCGGTGTAATCAATATTCCCTTACCCATCTTTGTGGGAGTGTGAAAAATGGTTCTTTGCACAAAGAAACCGCATTCCTTATCAAGCACCATATATTCTCCGCGTCTTGCAGTAATTTTGAAATCACAATCTCCCGTCATTTCTGCAATATCGTCAGAATATGCACCGGCACAGTTTATAATATATTTTGTATTTACAGCGCGTCCATCCGAGGATTTTACGGTATAATAATCCAAAGTTTTGTCAATACCCGTAACTTCATAATCAAGAAGAAGCTCAACTCCGTTATCCATAGCATTTCCAATAGCAGCAATGCAAAGCTCATAAGGACAAACTATAGCACTTGTCTCAGAAAGAAGCGCACACGAAAGCTCAGGATTGAGATTCTTCTCCAAGCTGTGAAGCTCATCCCTCTCCACTATGCGAAGTCCTTTTATACCTATGGCTATACCGTTACGATAAAGTGCTTCGACTTCTGCTCTCTCATTTTCAAATGCGACAACAAGCGCCTGATTGTTATTATATTTTACGCCAAGACGCTCGCAAACCTTGGGCATAAGCTCCGAACCGCGCTTATTCATACGTGCTTTAAGCGAACCTACCACGGGGTCAAATCCGCCGTGAACTATAGCACTGTTCGCCTTAGTAGCCCCCATAGCAACGTCCCCTGCTTTTTCGAGTATGCACACTCTCACATTGTACTTTGAAAGCATTTCTGCAATCATTCCGCCGACAACACCTGCTCCGATAATAGCTATATCGTACATTACCATTCTCCTTTTAAATGATCTTACTAAACAACAAAAAAGACGCGACAAAAACACGGGGAGTCAAATCTCCGGGTTTTAACGCATCTCCAAATCTCATTGCTATATTAAATTTACCCACTCATTATAACACAAATAATAATTTTGTCAATATATTTACAGCAAATTATATTGACACGAATGCAGTTATATTTTATAATACCGTTATATAACCTGATATCTTTGGAGGTAAGTATGCTTGATTTTGAAACGTATCCCATAATTGCTGCTGTCAGAACAAAAGAGGATTTTGTTCTCGCAATAGATTCCGATATACAAACAGTATTTTTGCTCAGTGCTGAGCTCTCTCAAGTCCCCGAATACTGTGAGCTTGCACATCACAAAAACAAGATTTTATTTATTCACTTGGATTTTGTCAACGGACTTAGCAACGATGCCCACGGTGTAAAATATTTGGCTTCTATGGGAATTGACGGTATAATCAGTACAAGATCCAATGTAATTTCAGCTGCACACGAATGCGGACTTATGTCAGTACAGCGATTTTTTATGATAGATTCTCGCTCGGTCGATACGGCACTTGAAACTCTTTCAAATTCAAAAGCCTCTATGATAGAGGTGATGCCGGGCATCGCATATAAAGCAATATCCAAGATAAAAAAGCACATCAAAATTCCCATAATTGCAGGTGGACTTATAAATTCAAAAGACGAATGCTTTAAAGCTCTCAACGAGGGAGCGTCTATGATCTCCACTGGTGAGCATTCCCTTTGGCAATAACACATTATAAAAAACAGGCAGTGATATAATTCACTGCCTGCTTTTTATCGGATTAATACATCAATTTATCGACGTCAGCAAGTGAGTCAAATACAAAATCAGGCTTATCCGACACATCTGCTTTTTCAACGTCCTCGTCTGTAGTCTCCCCCGATAAAACGAGCACAGATGTAACACCGAAATTCTTTCCAAGAGCAATATCGGTATAAAGTCTATCACCGAAAATACACATTTCATCATTAGAAAATCCGGCGAATTTACCAATCATTTCTATGGTTTCCTTATATGGCTTTCCAAAATATGTAGGAGTCTTCCCTGTTGACGCAGTTATGAGCGCCGCAATAGCACCACTATCGGGAATAAATCCATCTTCTGTCGGACAGTTGAAATCGGGATGTGTAGAAATATACTCTGCCCCATTTCTTATCAATCTGCAAGCTATATTAAGCTTTTCATACGTTAATGATGTATCAAAGCTACTTACCACAATATCTGCAATTGGATTTTCTTCTCCGTTCACAACCTCGACTCCCTTATTTTTGTATTCTTCAACAAGTTCATCGGTGGCGACCATATATACGGACTTTTCTTTTCTGTATGCAAGCAAAAACTCGCGCGTAACGTCACCCGATGTCATTATTTCATCCTCTCGAGGCTCAAACCCAAGTCTTGCGAGTTTATTGAAATAAAAGCTTGATGTGTGTGATGCATTATTTGTAAAAAATAATACTTTTTTTCCACTACTTCTCAAATTTTTAATAAAACGTTTAGCAAACTCAAACGGAACACCACCGAGATAAATTGTTCCGTCCATATCAAAAATAAAAAGCCTTTTATCTTTGATAATTTCAATATCAGGATTTTTAAAATTCATATCTCACCTTTTAATTATTTTTTTTAGCATTTAAGATATTCATCAAAGCACACGTTGCCTTTTGCGCATATTCTTCAAGCATTCCTTGATCTCTCAAATAGAAAAGAATAGTATATCTATCTCTCATAGTGAGCGCGCGGTGAATACCGTCAATGATTACCTGAGCATCTGTAACAGTTGGAGGCACATTCATCTTAACACAAAAATCCTCAACTGCATCAAAATACGGAAGGTATTTTGAAATCAATTCTTTAAGATGCTCATCATTGGTTTCCTGATAAAGCATTTTATACATTATAGCCACAAGACGCGTCGCTTCGCACACCTCAAGTCCATGCAAATGAGGATGATTGCCGTGCTCTATATCATAAAGCTCCCACGCGTGGGCAATTATGTGCTCAGAGCCCGATGCAGGACGAGAATTCCCTGTATAAGCCATTCCAAGACCTGTTACAAGAAATCCTTCCATAATATTCTTGATGCATCCCTTATCTCGCTTTGCCAGTTCATATCCGTTCTCAAGACATTTATTGGTAGCGTCAATAACGTCTTTTGCAATTTTGTCACAGAAATATTCTCCCGAATAATCTCTGGCAAGCTCCCAGTCAAGAATACCTATGTATTTACCAAACATATCGCCAATGCCTGCAAGCATCATCTCGAACGGAGCGTCCTTAAGAATATCAAGATCTCCTATAATATATTTAGGAGTTGTACACTGAATGGTAGCTTTTGAGCCGTTGAAGAGAAAGGGTGTGCCGGCAGAAGCATATCCGTCCATAGAGGGGGCTGTTCCAACTACGCCATACGGAAGATTAAGACGGTAACTTGCAAGACGGCAAGAGTCATTTACAGTTCCCGAACCAACTGCCAAAATAAAATCAGGAAGCTCTGAATATGCAAATATATTGGGCTTTGCACAAGGATCGCTTGCATTAAGAATAATTTTTCCCAAGGTATCAGGATTAGGCAATATTACTTCTCCTTCAAGAATGCAAGTACGATAATGCTTCCCTGCCTCTTTAAGTATTTTCTCAACAGTCTTGCCCGCAGCGGCATACGTATTACTGTCCGCCACCATATATATTTTATTGTAATCCTTTAAAATTTCGGGTATATTGTTTATTGCCCCTGATGAAATATCATAACCCTCCAATGGAGCTTTGTGATAACCCATCGAGCAACCACATTCAAATTTTATCATATACTTTTATCTCCTATACATTTTTCCATTACTTCAAACAATATAAGTATGATGCCATCTCCACTTTTAATAATATTATAACTTTACACATTATATTGTCAATAGTTTTTTAAAAATTCATGTATCTCCCACCCCATCAACCCCAATTCTTTTAGAGATTGATATTATGTATTGCTATACAAAACCTGTCGAAAAGTGTTGGCAAAAGAGGCAAATTTAACCGAAACACCCCGTCTTCAAAATTCAAAAAAGAAACAGGTATGACAGTATAGAGGATCTCATATATAAAAACAGATCCCACTTCCGGAGGAGAAGTGGGATCTATTTTTAATGTTTTAGATTTCTCAATTAAATTACTGAGCGTTGCCCTGGATTGCGCTTACTGTATAAGCGATTGTGCAGCTCTTATCCTGATATTCGTTGCCTCTATCTTCAGGAAGAGAGATTCTTACTCTAACAACTGCAGGGTCTGTGCCGGGAGCCAAATCCTGTACTGAAGATGATGCGCTGATGTTACCGTTTGCGTCAGCTGTAGCAACTACGCCGTCAAAAGAAACCTCAAGACCGCTCCAAAGACCTGTATCAGAAACTACAGAGATAATTGTTGCGAAGTCGATAGTTACGTTACTGTTATTTTTTACTACTACATCGAATTCATAGTAGTCACCGGGAACCATAAGGTCGATAGTGATTGTGTTTACACCGTTAGCGTCTTCTGTGCTTGAGAAAACAGTTTCGGGTACGTTTGCACCAAGAGTTGAACCGTGTGTGATTTCATTAACTGTTGCAACAACTTCAACCTTACCGGATGTAACTGCAACGTTAACGGTTTCTCCAGATGTAAAAAGTGCGTAGGTTGATCCTGCAATAAGGCTAAGGCAAAGAACGATAGTCATTATTGAGGACAAAATTACTTTCTTTTTCATTTGAATTTTTTCCTTTCAAAATTATTATGTTCGAACATAGACTTGCTAATGATAAGGCCGAAATCTCAAGTCTTAAAATTTCGGTTCTTTTTTTGATATTGATATCAATCACTCTGCTGCTTTAGTTGTCTGCACGGCATTGACCACAAGGTCAAACACCGCACGTTTTCCCATTGCCGCGTTGTTATTGATACCAACGGAGCTTGCGCCATCAAGGAATGTAACTTTAACACTGAATTCCTCACTCTCCTCGCCAGCCAATAGCGTTCCAACTTCAAACTGATATCCGTCTGTTAAGTCGGATAGCCTCATAGTAGTTGATTCTCCCTTATGATTGGTAACCACCACCTGCAACTGATCGGCAAGTGCGTTGTACTCGGTCAAAAGAACGATTTCAACACTATAAGTAAAGGCCACGTTGGAGTAGTTTGTCGATTCAGGATTATCGTCATTGATGATCCTCAATTTCGCCTCAAAATAGCTTCCTGGAGCAATCCTGATGTCACCTGCATCCATTCCAAACATATTCTTATCAGTTTTCCCTGTGAAATCATATACTGAATCGTCTATGACCACGTTAGACTTACCGCTGTTATCAATCGCCTTATACTCGAGATAGGTTCTTTGGAGCGTTAAGTTGAGTTGACCGGCCTCAAAGTGGTTTTTCACAGAGAGCTTATCCGTATACAATGCATACGTCATAGCAATGATAATACTCATGCACAATAGAATGATTGAGCAAGAGACAAGCAAAACTCTCTTGATTTTCACTGTCTGTCCTCCTTCCAAACAGTTATATGAAACATTGTGTTGCCACAATGATATCAACTAACCAAAATAATAACTGTACCGCCGACAAGCTCTATCATCTTTATAGCCTCGATAGAGAAGGCATCCGCTTTAATGATAAAGGGCTTGGTAAGAATACCGTCGGCAAGCACCTTTACGCGCTTTTCGCGTTTACTGATAAGTCCCTTAGCCTTAAGGATATCGAGAGTGATTACCTCACCTGCCTCGAAATGCTTATCAATAACGCCAATATTAATTTCTGCTTTTCTACCCTTACCTGCACCGCGTTCGTAGGCAACGAAGCTCATTGCCTGATCATCACTAAGGATAGCGTCAGCCTCGATAGCATCGATATGCTCAATTCCCGCCGCAAGCTCTGCAATTTCTTCAGAAAGCACGATGGGAGCTATAACGGGCACCACGATGGGTTCAACCTCTTCGACGGGCTCTTCCTCGGGTTCGGGATCAGCCACAACGATGGGAGCAACAACAACGATGGGTTCTTCCTCTTTGATGGGTTCTTCCTCAGGTTCAGGCTCAGCCTCAACAATAGGAGCAACCACAACGATGGGTTCAACCTCTTCGACGGGCTCGCGCTCAACAACTGTTTCAACAACAGGCACGGGAGCGGGTTGTATTTTAGCTTTTTCTTTCTTTTCTTTCTTTGTTTCCTTTGCTTCCTTCTTCTTGTGGCTCAAAATAATGTCAACAACGACATATGTAAGTGTACCCAAAGCAAGAACAGTAGCAAATATCAAGAAAATGACTATAAATGTGTACATTAGAGTACCTCACTGTTCAATTTAGTTATTCTTTGTCAGAATCCTCTTGGCTTTCGGAGTTTTTCTGTTCCATAGCTGCAAGCTTTTTGCGAAGCTCCTCAAGCTCATCGTCCTTCTTCTGAAGTTCTTCAGCTGCGCGCTTCTTCTTATCTGCGTTAATTACGTCCATAATCTTCATAATCTCAAGCAAGATGATTATGAAGCAAGGAACGATAACGATACAAATCGTTCCAATGGGCTGCTTGATGATTGTAAGGAAAAGTCCTATCAAGTAGCTCTGTCCAACCACTTCACCGATAACGTAGTTGGGATTGTTGGGAATAGATGTGTCAATAACCTGCTGGAGAGTGTTTGAATCGGAATTCTTATTGTCACCCTCAAGGTAGATCAAAAATCCGCCTGTTTCCTTTTCAACAATGTCAACAACACGGTGAGTGATCGTTAGCTGGCTTGTATAAAGGTAACGGAATGTCAAAACGTCATTCTTCTCAATGCTTCTATACCACTCGTCCGCTTTTTCGGGAGAATCGGGCATGGCTTTAACAAAAACCATTGAGTATTTAGGAATGCTTTTGATTTCAAATGATGAAACGTCGGTCAAATCACATTTTTCCATGGAGTCTGACACAACAACTCTCATCTGATATCCGAAAATTTCGGATGCACCGTCAACGTCCTTTTTGGCAAATACAGTAAGGATTACTGCGATTATGCAAAGTGCCAAAAAAAGATACATCAAAACGTTTCCGGCTATTTTCCCTATTTTCTTAATTGTTTGTTTATTCATAAGTCCAGTCTCTCTTTTCTATAACGGTGGTATAGAGCTCAAAGTCCACGTCACATCCCTGAATCTCATTTCCAACTGATTCGGGAATGTAATAAATAACCTTGACGCTTTGCGTTGATGCTTCAGTAAGATCTATCGTTACTAACAGCTCATCGAGCTCGAAAAGCTCACTCAATGCGTTATCGCAATAAACCTTGCCGTTGTATTCTATTTTAATATAGAAATTATCGTGCAACGCATTTCTTTCCTGTCCTGTGTGAACGAAGGAGAAGGTTAAGTCATATGGAGCATTTTTATCCGTTTCGGTAATGAGATCAACCTCGGCATGATAACCGGGAATAATGGCGATATCACCAAACTCAACAAGCTGGGGCTCACCGAATTGAAGATCAACCTTAAAGAAGTACTCTCCCTCGGGCGCATACAGCATTTGTGTCATCAATGCAGTACCGGTCAAGAGCGAAACGCTGAGCAAGACCAATAAGCATCTCATAAATATCTTTTTATTAATAACCAACGCCTCCTTTCATAGAATTGTAAAGAATGGTTTGAATTTACTTTAGAATTAATTCATGTTGACAAGATCGGAATCATCCAATATCTCTCTGTCCTCTTCGGGAATCGATGAAGTTCCCCAACACTCGATAATCTCTATAGTAGTGTCGTTTGTGAAGGTGAGTGAGAAGCTGATGGTTTCCCCACGGTCAATCTGCTCTGAATAATAGGTTCTGTTGCCTATTTTGAGCTTGAAATAACCGGTTCTTGCATTTGTTGTTTCGTTTGCAATAGCAGAAATCGTAAATGTGTATTCGTTGTTCGCGCTCAAGGAGTATTCATAGTTCCCTCTTCCATTTCTGATTGAGGTAATGGGAGCTGATTCCTGACCAACCGAGTCGGCTGTAATTTTGAGAGCATAAACTGAGGAGTACATCGTTTCGCCCTTTACCATATCAGTGTCGCGCAACCAAGCCCACGTTCCTGTGCATAAAAGCGTAATGCACATAAGCAATGCAACAAACGTTGTAATCAAGTTTCGAAGTATTATGTTGTCGGACTTGACCTCATCGTCATTGAGCTTGTCTTCTATGTATTTTTTAAGATTCAAAACGATTTCCTCCTTTCGATAGATTTCATTTTGCTTTTGTAAATCAAAATCATTTTCGGAGCACTGCGCTCCATTTTGCCCGTGTATCTGAGCAACCAAAAGACATAAACTGATTTATGCCCTTTGGTCACTCCCCCACGCCCACCGACGTGGGGGATTTTTGTTAATTAGTTATTAAGGCATCCACTGCTTGTACGTTTCGATAAGCTCGAGAATGTATTCAAATGTGAAGTAGCCCTTTTCTACGGGAATCTTGAGATATGCACCGTTCCAAGCAACGAACTGCTCGTATGTTACATAACCTGCAAAATCCTCATATGTGTAAAGACCATATGTTTCAACGTCCTTAGCAAACTGCTCATTGTCGTAATGAAGCTTTCCGTCCATTTCTATCCAGTTATAGAAATCTTCGGGAGGAGCAACTGTCAACAAGCCAGATGCAAACACGTTGGACGAATGCTCGGATGTAATTGACCAAGCAGACGTGTATTCAACAGTCTCAAATGCGTCAATCAATGTAACTATCTTATAGTTGCCATTGGAATCATACTTAACAAATCTGTGACCGATGTATTCATCCATATTATCGACTGTAAAGTATACAAACTTATTCAAATCGTAATCAAATACACCGTGTTCTGCAATAACGCGAAGTGTTTCACCGTCAGAGAACTTAAGGTTTGCTACGTTATAAACTGCGTCACCGTGGTTTACAAGAAGAGCGATGCTCTTTTCAATGTAAGTACCTGTAAAGAAGTCCCAAGCAAGAATCTTATCATTTACGCTGAGCTGATCAACTCTCTTCTGTGTACCATCAGCAAGAGTTATGAGTGTATCGGGAGTGAAGCAAGAAGGTTCTTTTCCATTGTAAGAGTCAAATGTTTTCCATTGAACATCATTGATTTTACTGCCATTAGCTTTCTCACCAAACCAATTAATCGTAATCGTTTCAGTAGACATACCGTTAGGATCAGTAAAGGTATATTTAATTGAGATATTAAAATCATAGCTATTCTTTTTGGGACGAACATAGCTATCGCTTGTCAAATCTGAAGGATATACATATGTTTTGCCATTATAGTTTGTGAAGAACAATGAAGAAACACCACTCTTGTAGCTTCCTGTTACCATCATTGTCAAAATAGAACCATCGGCCAATGCATATGTAAAAGATGAATTCAACGCCTGTGTAACACCGTTATCCTTAGGCAAATACTGTGTACTTGACAAATCAGCATTTACAAGCTTACCGTCTTTATCATAATAGTTTACTTTAATACCATCGTAAATAGGAACTGCTTCTCCATAGCCTTTACTTGTTTGATAATAAACATAATAGCAATTAGTTGTACCTACCTGGTATGTTGTTGTTCCTGCCACATATCCGTCAACATTCCATACAGGTCCAGGGAAAGACAATGTTGCGAGTTCAATAACAACATTGTATGTATATTCTTTAGTTCCCTCTATAGGATTACCATACATATCAAAACCAAGATCATTAGTAACAACTTTGAATGTCAGCATTTGTCTTGTTCCATCAGAAGCTTTAAGAAGCACACTGTTGCCACTAATTTGTTTTCCATTCAAATATGTAGTGTAAGCTATTTTTTCACCATTTCTAGTAATGCTAGCACCTGAAATATCAAGTGTAAATTCTGATCCTGTCAAACCAATATGCAATGTTTGGCTATCTTTATCATATTCACAATAAGAATCTGAAGCACTATTCTGATCATCCTCATCATAGTTAGCAGTATTGTCAAAATCAAACTTAGGAGCAATAGGATTATATCCAGTTACCTCATATTCAGGAGCATAATACATATCGTCAGTTAATGTACCTTGATCAACTACAGAATACACACCACCAGTAAATTCCTGAATTGTAACACCATCAAGCTTTTTATATATTTCGCTATTTGACTGAAGTGTTGTATCCAATCTGTCTGTATCCCAGTTACAAGCAAATATAAATGCCATATTTACATATGTTTCGTTATTTCTTGTATGTTGATATGGTTTATATTTGCTAGCACTACTATTACTGCTATAAAATTGTGGGAAACTTCCTTCATAAGTTCCAACTATCTTTTTCCACTGATTATAAGAAAGCCAGTTATACTGATTAAGTTCACCTTCAACAATAATATTAACTGTACTAGAGTCAACATAAATGCCCATACCATGTGCTATTACACCTTGTGAATATGAGTCATTTTCATCTTTTTGCACTGTTGTTAAATTTCTCAATGTTACAGTTGAAGCACCTGCAATCTGCATATTAGCAACTGAACCACCTGACAATGTTGTATCTTCAATAACAACATCTACGCCACCACGTATACAAATAGCTGTTCTAGAACCAGAGATGTAAGAGTTACTAATGGTACAATTTCCACCATTAATCAAAATACTATTATAGAAGTATTCTTCTTTATTAGTAGAAGCATTTTGAGATTGTGACTGATAAATATTCATTACTGGGTAAACAGGTCCCTCTATACGAATATTATCAAGATTACCATTATTGATAGTGATATATCCTACATAACCAGCTGTATAAGAAGCTTGATATGACGTAGGCAATGTTACTGTAAATCCATTACCATAAACAGTATTGCCATTATATACAGTAAAGCTTCCTGAAACATTTGTGAGAAGAACCACATTATTAGCTGTTGCACTTGTTGCACTTGTTGCATTCACAGCATCAACAACCTCAAGCATTACTTCAACAGGATTTGCGTTATTCGCGCTAATTGTTACCTTAACAACGCCTGTGCCTGTGAACTTGAGTTCGCTATCATTCCATGTGGACTTAGGAGTGAATGTAGCCTCTGCATTACCAGCAATGGTTTCAACTGTTATATCAAGACCTTGAACGTTTTCTGCTTTAAATCCATCGTTCAAACCGAAGATATACTTAATAGCAAACTCATTCTGATTACCTACACGATAGAGGAAGTCCTTATCAAACTTGTTGTCGAACAAGTCTGCCTTAGCAACAGTAAATTCTGCTGTTGTAGTTGCGCAATAGTGGTCAGAATCTTTAATTGTTACCGTATAAGTATCTGCCTTGTCAAGATGAATTACTCCATTTTCCCAATCAGCAGCTGTTACAGTAATTGTTTGCTTGTTATTTTGAGAATCAGTTACCTCTACAATAACGTCACCCTTGATTTCGTCACCTATGTAGTTGAAAAGATCTCCAAGCTTAAGGTCTGTGAAAGCAACCAAATCGTTCTGAGCAATAGCCTCAAACTTAGGTGTCTGAGCTACAGGATTAAGAATAATTGTTGCAGGCTTACAGAAGAAGTAGTCATTGATGATTACTTTAACTGGACCATCGCAATCCTCACCAAATGTGATTGTGCTATTCATCCAATCGTTTGTATTGATAGAAACTGTAGCACTAACTACATTTGTTTCGTCATCGGGATCCAACGGAGATACTGTAACACTCAAAGCACTTGCATTAATACCAACTCCACAATTTTCATTGTTAGCGAACAAGTCACCAATCTTAATTATCTGACCGCGCCTATAAGTAGGAGCATTGTTTACAGCACTGAACTTATCAACAGAACCTGTAATTGTAAGGTCTCCTGTTTTGATTGATATTTCTGTGCCTGCGCACTGTTCAATTTTAAATGAGCTTACGCCCCAGCTATAGCCTGTGAAAAGCTGTGCAAAAGGCAAATAGTAGTGCTGACGGTCTTCTTTGTCAATTGTGTTACCGTTTATAACTTCTGTTCCTGCATCCTTGTGATTCCAAACCTTACCGTCAACAAAGTGATAGCAAGTTGCGTTTTCGGTAGAATGTGTACCGGATACAACAACGTAGTTGTATCTACCGGAAGTAGGAATATCAGTTTCCTTACCATCAATTGTAACCTTCATGTTTACAACGTCAATGCTATCAGCATTTGTCAAACGGCTAAACTGATGATCGTGAGTGTAGGATGCAAGTGAGTTTGCAACAAGCTCACAATAGTAGTAGTGCATCCAGTCACCGTATGTAACTGTACAACCATTAGCAGAGATACCTGCCATATTGGGAATTGTTCTGCCGTCCTGAGTAGTGTTATGACGGATAGAACCTATAAACATACCTGCATAACGGTATGCATAATACTGATAGTTTGCGCAAACGTCATTGTTAACGTCGATCTGCGCCGCAACGTGACAGTTTTCAAATGTGATTGTGTCTTGCTTGCCGGATGTCGCTCCGTCTTCATTTCCGCGGAACATACCAACAAGACCGCCCCAAGCAACGTCCCAAGAGCCCCAAAGAGCGCTTATCTTGTTTGTACTGTCAACTGTGATATTTCTAAGTACAATATCCTCTTTTACTCCGGAGTCTACTCTACCGGCAATACCGATGATACCACCGTTACCTGTGTTATAAACTCTGGGGTTACATTCTGTAATAGCAATATTCTCGAATGTAGAGTTAACTGCATATGCAGCAATAACACCTGTGGGTGTAAACTCACCGTCGGATGAGAAATTGTGAACTGTAAGGTTCTTGATAGTACCGTTTACAACGTAGCCGAAAAGACCCATTGCATCTTTATAGTGGTTGGGAGTGCCGGAATAACCGTCATTATAGTCACCAAACATTTCCCAAGTGTTCTGATAGAAGTTGCTGATGGTGTGACCGTTTCCGTCGAATGTTCCCTCAAATGAGTAAACTGTACTGGAAACTGAGCCACCACTTTCCTTCTCGTAGCTTGCTGTGCTATTCCAATAACCGATGGGGTAGAAAACCTTGCCGTTATCGGATGAAGTATCATCAAGATCGATATCTGTCAAAAGAGTGATTGTTTCACCCTCGAATGTATACCAGTGATAATCTTGACCATCTTCTGTGTAAGTATAAGCATACTCACCATTGTGAGGCATACCACCTACGATTTTGCCAAGACCTGCAAGCTGGTCAGCATTGGCGATAGTGTAATTTCCCTGGTCAGGGCTAAACCATTTGAAATCGTAACCGCCCTCCCACTTGCTCTCTGTATCAGCTACAAGCGCGATTTCAGAGAAGGTCGCAAGCGCCATTGTTACGTTACCTGTAGCAGGATCGTAATAGAATTCGTTGTGCTCGTCAACCTGATCGGGATCGTTAACGTACGTCATTGCATAGGTTCTACCCTTCTCTACGTGGTAGAGTGTGTAGTTACCCATGTTAAGACCGATTCCAAGAAGCTGATTGATGGTAACAAGAATCGGCACTGTATTATCAGATGCTACGCCGTCGATATGAACGTCGATCGATTTTGTTGCCTCATTTTCATTTACAGTAATGTTTGCCTTACTGTTTTCAACCTTAGAAAGCTTGAGTGTCAAGCGCTCTGCACCATCTGCAAGAGCAGTTCCTGCAAATGCCTGAGCAGTGATCATTCCGTCGGCACTGGTCATCAAGGTGTCGTTTTCAAGAAGACCGTTGTTGTTTTGAATGCCGGATGATGCGGAATTTTCAACTATAAGGCCGAAAGGAAATTCTGAATTTGTATCATAGTCATTACCAAAGGAGTCGTTCTCAGCTGTGTGCTGAGTTGCGATAAGCTTTACTGAGAATCCTTCTTCGCAAAGGCTCATCTTTTGATATTTGTTCCCTGCAGTTTCCTGCATATGGAGTGCAATCGCAACGATTGAGGCTTCTCCCTTAAGCAAAGCTCCGTCAGTTGAGGGCTTGTTCTCCAAAACCTCTGTCAATGTACCAACAAAGGTCATATCAGCAAGAGATGAAACAGTAGCCCCTGTGGGATTGAGATAATAAACGTCGATAACGTCGGATAACTCAGTTACTTCTCCCTCTGATTCAATTGTGAGCTTCCACTTAAATGAAAGATTACCTGCGTTATTGATCTTGATGTATTTAACGTCTGTATAACCGGGCTCCCAGTTATTATAGGTAAATACTGCTCCGGTTGAAGCATCCTTCCATTCAGTAGAATCTACCGGAAGAAGACTATCCGACCAATACATTTCAGCGTCGAGATTACCTGACTGAATAATGTTGTTTTTGCTCACTGCAATGTCGGTAAACCATGCAAACGTAGTACCCGTAAACATTACAATACTGAGCAATAACGCAATCAGACTCGTAAGAAACGATGTTTTGTTACTTCTCATTTCTTTTTCCTTTCTTTATTGTATATAAACATATTTTTATCCTTTTGGGTGAGGAAAAGATATAAACTATAAGGTTTATACCCTTTCATCACCCCCACACCCACGGTGTGGGGGATGTTTGTTACTTATGGTGTAGGTGAATAAGTTTTGATTTTAGCTTTGCCATTAGATTCACCATTCGGGCAATATGCTAAACCATCACTAATTCCTATAGATTTAGTAATATCAACTGTCTGAACTGTATTTCCATTGATATCATGGTTACCTGAAATAACGATACCAGTTACTGCCTTAGGAATTTCATATGCATAAATATCATATGAACCATCATTACCAACTTTAGTTAAATAAGGACGAGTATCCCAGTTTGTATTACCAGTGCTCAAACCCCAGTAATGGATACGAAGGGTGCCAGGTCTCCAGTTCCAGCTATTTTGATAGAAAATAGTAATAGTGTTACTATTAGTTGTATTTTTAATATTGAAATCAGTTACCAAGAATGATTTCGTATTTGTAATAGACTCTACTTTTTGGTCTGAGGTCTGCAATTCTTGTCCTTGATATTTTGCATAGATAACATAACCACATGCATTGGCAGGTATATTAAATGAATATACTTTGCCAGAAACATTAGTTGCATTAATACCGGGGAATGCAACGTCATGCCATTCATTTGTTCCATCACTGTACCAATAATAAACACTAATATCAGTCCAGTTCCACTGATTTGTAAACTTAACTGTTTTGCGTTCAGTAGTATACTTTATTGAATAAACATCGTACTTAGTTGTATCAGCTGTTACCTTACCCAACACATACATATTACCATCAATAATTTGACTACCTTTAATATCTACTGTCTGAAGCTTGCCAGAATCTGTAGCTGATTTACCATTATTAATAACAAAACCACTTGCATAAACAGGCAATTCGAATGAATAAACGTCATATGTTCCGTCATTGCCAACCTTAGTCATTGACTCGCCAGGGAATGCAGAATTTGTCCATGTATATTCACCTGTGCCAGAAACACCGTTTGAATACCAATAATAAATCTTAACATCAGACCAATTCTTATTATTCTGGAAGTAAATTGTCTTTGTCTGTTCTTCGGGAAGATGAGTTGTTATGCCGGCATATTCTCTCTGACCGTAAACGCCCTGGCCACCGCCGAAGAGCTGGTTGAAGGGGATGTAGATGTGCTGATTGTTTTCAACAAGCACTTCCTTGCCGTCAACTGTTTCTGTACCAGCAGTTTTGTGGTCCCAAGCCTTACCGTCAACAAAGTGATAGCAAGTAGCATTTTCTGTGCTATGTGAACCGTTTACAACAACATAGTTATATCTACCTGTTGCGGGAACAGTTGTTTTAGTACCGTCGAGGTGTGTGATTGTTGTGCCATTAACTGCTGCAACCTGTGTCAAACGGCTGAACTGATAATCATGAGTATAGGATGCAATTGAGTTTGCAACAAGCTCACAGTAATATCTATTTACATCCTTACCATAATATACGTGGCAATTTGTGAATGTGATATTATCGTTATTTTCTGCGTCCTTTGAGATAGTAGCATATGTTGTACCTGTGGAGGGATCCTTCATTGTTGCGTTAGTAACGCCGATCACCATACCACAATAACGGTATGCATACCACTGATAGTTAGCACAAACGTCGTTATAGGTATCAATATTTGCTGCAACCAAGCAGTTTGTAAAATCAACCTTAGTTGTGCTACCAACACCACCTACAAGGCCTCCACACGGAACGTCCCAAGATCCCCAAAGACCGGAAACTGTGTTTGTATGGTCAACGGAAACGTTGGTAAATGTGTGTTCACCGCCACACCAACCTGCGATACCACCTGTGTACCAGTTGTAGTTGGAAATGTGTGAGTTAGTAACTGCAATATTTTCAAATGTGCAGTTTCCGTATGCATAACCTACGAGGTTACCCATGATAACTGCTTCCATTATGATTTCAAAGTGGTCAAGCTGAAGGTTCTTGATAGTTGCATCTTCAATATATGCAAAAAGTCCAAGACCGTCTTTGTCACCGTATTCAAGTCCAAGGTCCCAACCGTTCTGGTACAAGCCCATGATTACCTTGCCGTTACCGTCAAATGTACCTCTGAATGCCTTACCATTCACCTGATTACCAATAGGACTAAAGCTTTGTTTATAGTCGAAGAAGCTGATGTTTGCATTCAATTTAACAAACTTACCGGAGTAATCGTTACCGCCATTAACCTGAGATGCAAAATAAATAAGATCTTCGGGTGTGGAAATGAGGTAAGGATCCTTTTCAGTACCTGTTCCCTTTAAAGAGCTAACGGATTTTCCTGTATATTTAACGATTTCTGACTCAGCAACAACGAATTCAGAGAATGTTGCGATATAGAGGATCGTTTCACCTGTTACGGGATCATATGTGAACTGGTTATGCTCTGTGAAGTACTCAGTGCTGCTTACGTATGTCATAGGAACTGCAACTCCGTTTTCAATATGATAGGAGTTGAGAAGTGACGCGTAAAGCACCTCGCCAAGAGTGTTACCGAGGTTAACGATTACGGGAACTGTGTTGTCTTCTGCGATGCCTTCAACACAAACCTCGAACGTCTTTACCTCTTCACCGTCGTCAAATACGAGATTATGATTAGGATCGTCAACCTCATAAGCATTGAGCTTAAGAGCAGTTGCGCCGTCCTCAAGCTTTACGCCTGCAGGAACTACAACGTTTGCATTGGTTGAGCTATCCTTAATAAGCAAGCTTGTATTAAGAATTCCGTTATTTGTTGCGCCTTCGGGAATATTAATAGAGCCGTTTTCGGAAACAGTTCCCTCTGGGAACGTTGCCGCGTTGTCATAATCACTTCCAAAGTAATCACTTTCTGCGCTAAACTGAGTAGCAAGAAGATTTACGTAGAAACCTTCTTCACAAAGGCTCATCTTCTGATACTTATTACCGGCTGTTTCCTGCATGTGGAAAGCAACTGCAATAATTGCCTCTTCACCGGGAAGAAGTGTGCCGTCGATTACTGTATCATTCTCCAAAACGCTTGTAAGAACACCTGCGCTTGTCAAACCATCAAGTGACTGAAGAGAAGCAGAAGGTGCACCAACGTAATAAACGTCGATCACGTCAGAAATTTCAGAAACACTGCCACCTGCATCAAGACCAAGCTTCCACTGGAAGGAAAGATTGCCCTCGTTTACCACCTTGATATACTTAACGTCAGTATATCCGGGCTCCCAGTTTTCGTGAGTGAATACGGGTGTTTTCTCTGCTGTCAACCAGTTAGCGTTTTCAAGTGTTGATGAATAGTACATTGCTACATCAATTTCACCTGAAACAATAATATTTCCCTTACTCACTGCCTCGTCAGTAAACCATGCAAATGTTGTACCTGCGAGCATGGCAATGCACAAAACAAGTGAGACTATGCTTGTGAGCATAGATTTTTTAGCCGTTCTCATAAAAGAATCCTTTCGTTATATAAGTACTGATTATTTTCGGGGGTAAAAAGACAAAATTCAATTGATTTTGCCCTTTTATCCCCGCCACACCCGAAGGTGTGGTGGAGATAAAATCAAAACGTTGATTATTCAAATGTAAATTCAATTGTTTCAACGTTGTAGAATTCGTTTGCGTTTTCAGGATTTGTAAGACGAAGCATTACCTTGAATGTTGCACCGGAAAGTGCATCGTTAACGTCGCCTACACCACATGTGAATTCACGAACTGATTCAACAACCATTGAGTATGTCCAGGGGTTGGATGTTACAGACTCAAGAAGTCCAAGTTCTGTGTTAGCTTCAAGTGTAACGTCACCGTTGTGGAAGCCAACCCAACCGAATGAACCGTAGTTACCACCGAGGAAGAGCTCGTTTTCACCAAGATCTCTGTCAAGAACTACGTAGAAGTCGCAATACCATTCAGAATAGTCACTCAACTTCGCCTCATCCAAATTATGAAGTGCAGTGAATGTGTATGCGCATTCAAGCATAGAGTCAAGACCCTCTGTGGGAAACCACTGACCGTAGGATCCCCATTCAAGCTCTGTGTTAACGTAATCAGGTCTTGCTGTTACGCTAGCCTCAGGAAGAGCGGTGGGATCAAATGTACCAACTTCGAATGTGGAGTTGGGATCGAATACCAATGTGAAGGGGCTGAATGTTGCTGTCTCAAAGAGAACAAGGCCGCTTTCAGGCTGGTATACGAAGTTAGCCATACCCTCACCGTAGTGGTAAAGTGTTACTGTGTCAGGATCAAGTCCTGCGGGAATTCTGAGCTGTACCTGAACGGGAACGTCGTTGTCAGACTTAAGACCACTTACCTTTACGTCGTAAGCAATTGACTCATAGCCTGTGTTGATTACGATGTTAGCGTTTGTGTAGTCTGAAAGAGGTGCAGAGAAACCAAGCTTTGTTGCATTGGGATCGATTGCTTCAGTGGGAACAACCACTGTACCACCAAATTCTCTGGTATCGTCAGAGAAGTCTTCCATGTGGAAGCCTGCTGCAGGGAATTCAGAGGGATTTGTGGGAATGTCGATGGTGTTGGCACCGGTATCACCGTATTCTGCATCTGCATCATAGTCGGGGCCAAAGCTATCCAATTCGGATGCCAACTGACCTGCAAGAACCTTAATGTCGAAGGAGATGGAGCCGTTCATGTACTCATTACCTGCAAGCTCATCCATGTGAATAGAAAGTGCGAAGAAGTGTTCTTCACCTGTCTTAAGTTCACCTTCGCCAGGAACTTCATTGATACCGCCTACAACGGAATTACCATTGTCCCAGTCCAAAGAATCACGAGATGTGATATCGCCGTAAACTGCGTCAGGAGTGATGATGTACTCCATAACCTCAGTGAGGTTCTTTTCAACGTTAAGAACTTCGATTGCTACCTTATACTTAAGGTCCAATGTACCGTTGTTAACGATAGAAAGATACACTGTCTGAGTCTTGCCGGGCTCCCAAAGTGTGTTAGAGGAATCCCCGTTTGCTGTGAGAGAATCAGCAGCACCGAAGATAGGGTTGGGAGATTCGGAAATGTTCACGTAATCGCTCGCGCCTGTACCTGTCCACAATCTGAGTTCAACATCAAGTGTACCAGCTACAATCTTGTTACCAGTGCTTGTAACTGTGTCTGTGAACCACGCGAATGTGGTTCCAAGAAGCATTGCGAAGCACAAGAAAAGTGCGATAACGCTGCTAAACAATGCTCTCTTGATTTGTTTCAAATTCGTCATTTTGTTTTTACCTCCTATATAAATTTTAAAATGAGACGAATAATATCTAAACGCAAATGCGTAAAGAACTGATTAATTATTGGTTGCCATCCTCATTTGAGTCTGTGCTTTCTTCAGAAGCCACTTCACTTGCCTTCTCTTCTGTAGCTTCGGCTTGCTCTTGAGTTGCCTCTTCTTTCACATCCTCTTTAGTGGATGCCATTTCTTTCTTTTGAGCCTCAAGCTCTTGCTTAAGAGCCATAAGTTCACGAAGCATGTCTTCGTTTCTCTGTCTGTCTGCTGCAATCTCTGCCTTTTCAGCATCGATGATAGCATTCTGTTCCTTCTTATACTTTTTAAAAAGCTTAAAAACGTCTAACGCGTTTACTATAATTAACATAAGGAAAGGAATAAGAATACAAATGATATACCCGGGTGTGGATTTTACATATGTAAAGAAGTATCCAACCTTGGGAAGATGACCTACGTACTGACCTAAGATAAATTCGGGTTCAACGATTGTTTCATCGTTTACACCTGTATTTGTACCGAAGGTCTGGTATCCGATAAGTTTACCTTCAGTAGTATATCTGGGCTCGCGAATCATATGAGTTACAGTTATATACTTATTGTTATCGTCAGTTGTAACGAAGGAAATAATATCGCCGGGCTGAAGTGCCGTGGGATCCTTAACGTTCTTTACAATAACGATATCACCTGCATTGAAATGCACGTCAAGATGCGCATTGTTCTCTGACAAGCTCATTGAGTCTGACTGAACGATATAAAACTTAAAGCCTAAAAGACTACGGTCATTTCTATCAAATGTAGTAACAGAGATGATAGTAAACAACATAATGAATGTTGTAAAAACTATCAAAATTATTGAAATTATTTTAGTTACCAGCTGAAGCGGTTTTTTTCCTGTCTTTTGTTCTTCCATAAGCTCTCCTATTCTACATTGTCAATATCTACATTAGACTGTACACCAAATACTGTAACACCGATTCCGTCATATTCTGCCTGTTGGAATTCGTTGCCTATCTCGGGTTTCATTTTGATCACGAGAAAATAAACTCCGGTTTCACCGTTTGGTGCAAGTGTTCCTGTGAATTGTTGAAGTCTTACTGCATTAGTAGGATCAGTTGGGTTGTCAGTAATCCATATTTCAAATGCCTTTTCAAATTCGAGCATATTTGAATCTCCGTCATCGCTGACGAATATTCTGAAGTTAGCAGAAACCGTACCCTTATTTACGATTTTAAATCCCTGAGTATAGAATGAAGCTCCGGGCTCACAAATAAGGTCCTTTGAATCCGAGTCCCTTGTAAAGTGCAAATACTGACCTTTAAGAGAGGTGTTATTAATATCGACAATATCAAGCTTAACGCTACCACTGGAAACGTTAACGCCAATGCTTCCGTCTTCGCCACTGGTAAACAGTGCCCATGTGACGCCAATAACCGACGTCATGCAAAGCAAAATGATAATAAGCGGTAAAGCAATCGTTCTTATAATTTCGAATCGACTCTTACCATTGATATCAAACACTCCATCACCTCCTTCAAAAAGTCACCAAAATACCCACCTGGGGGCAAAAAGGGCATAATTACCCATAATGATGCTATTATACATAGTAATAATATCTCAAAATCCAACAAATGTCAATAGTTTCTTGGAAAATTCTTTCAGTAAATCGTTCGACATGTATTTTTGCAAATCTTCACCATATGACTAATTCACCTCTATTCCCTGCTAAAACAAAAAAGCAGGGCTTTTAGCCCTGCCTTTTCGATTTAAACAAGCATTCTATATTTCAATCTCAAGTTGTCGGCAATCATTGCGATGAACTCGGAGTTGGTCGGTTTCCCACGGTTATTTTGTACGGTGTATCCAAAGTAAGAATTGAGCACGTCGACGTCTCCCCTATCCCACGCTACCTCGATGGCATGTCGGATGGCGCGCTCTACTCGGCTCGTCGTTGTCTGATATTTCTTTGCTACGGTCGGATACAAAATTTTTGTTACCGAATTGATTATATCACTGTCATTGACTGTCAAGATAATTGCCGTTCTTAAATACTGATATCCCTTTATGTGTGCAGGGACTCCAATCTGATGGATTATCTTTGTAACCTGAGCCTCAATATCATTTGCTCCACTTTCCTCAAAGCTACTATTTGAAAAAGAAAGAGTTGCAGGCAAAAGATTATCTATATGTCTTGCAAGACTTGCTGCATTTATCGGCTTCATCATACACATTGCAGCCCCTGCACTCGATGCTTCAAGGAGCATATTGTGATTTCCTACCATTGACGTCGCAATAAAGGTAGGTGCGTCCTCACCAAGCGTTTCCCTTGCCTGCCTTATAACTCCTATCCCGTCAAGCTTGGAAAGAAGAACGTCGATTATCACGATCTCAGGCTCTGCTCCAAGTATCATAGAAAGTGCCTCTTCCCCATTTTGTGCCTCATATACGTTAGCAAAGCCTTGTTCCTTAAGCTCATCTCTAAGCGTCATTCTCATAGACATATTTTCGTCCGCAATAAGTATTTTGGTGTTATTCATTTCTTTTCTCCTTTTTATTGGTAAATTTTGACAGTAATATTCTACCATATTTTACCAATCATTGCAAGATAAAAGAAAAACAAATATTTACCAAAATTTATTGGCAATTTTTGGTAATATTTTACATTAAAAGAAAAATAGCCCTCATTCAGAGGACTATTTTCTTCTATATAATTATTTGTCAGTTGTTTTATTCAATCTGGATTCGCGTTTAGGAGTCTGCTCTTTATGCAATCTATACATCTCTTCAGTTGCAAAATTAATCTTGCACACTGAAAACTTCTCTGCGTGAGGATAGATGTAATATGTATCATCAAGTGTATTAAGGTCAATACAGTCTCCGTATTTACCAAGATAATTATATTCAATGTGGCATGCTTCAAGACCTGCTGCCTTTCTTTCCATCTCGAAGTCGCCGTATTTACCGGTTCCTTTAAGTCTGAAGCCTTCAAGGTCGTGAATGATCTTGCCGTTTCCAATATCATAGAATCTTGTTCCGTTGGGCATTGATCTGACGTGGCATTCGGATTCGAAGTAATATCTTCCCTCTCTTACCTCTTTGCGAACGTTAGCTCTCTCCCATTCGTACCAGTCGGGGATATGTGAAAATTCAGTTTCACCCTCGTTTGCAACAAGCTCACCAAGCTCGGTCATGTGCCAGCTCTTGCCGCAATGCTTGCATTCGATCGTGTCACCCTTGCTTGTCATTTCGTATTCAGTATTACAGTGGGGGCACTGATAAAGCACATTGTGAAGTCCCTCTGCACGATAAGGAACGGTGATTTTTATATTGTTCTCCTTCTGCCAAGCAAACTCGTCATAGTTAAGCGCTTCAATTATCTTTGCATTAACTTCTTCAGCACTTGCGTTCTTGAGCTCCTCTGCAGTATAAAGCTGAGTAAGATGCGCTTCTGTATAGGGAATCTTTCTATCCTTCAAATTCCAAACAGGAGTTTTCAAATGGTGACCGAGGCACTTAAGAGTAACAACGGGAACCTTCATCATCTTGCACATCTGTCCAAGAGATTCAGGAAGGTCGCAAAGTGTACCACAGTCGGAGTATCTTGCCTCGGGATAGAGGATCAAAACGTCGCCATTTGTTACAACTCTCTTAATCTGACGAATGAGGACAAGGTCGGTTGTAAACTTACGCTTGCAGATGCCGCCCACGTTACGGAGAATCCACTTTTTCAAGGGGAAACCGAAGAAGCCGTCGATAGCAACAACGTAGTTTGCTCTATGAGGGAAGATAGCATGTGTTGCTACCATGAAATCAAAGAATGCGTTGTGGTTGCAAAGCAAGATATAGGGGGGCTTAAGTCCCTCGCAATTTGTCTTGATAATTTTTGTCTTCTGAGCAAGTGTAAAGGGGAAAGAAAGAGCCCAAGTAACAGGTCTTAACCAATGTCTTTGTCTGATAGGCGGTGCCTTCATATCAAATTTTTTGAATACTTTGTTCATTTATCAATTCTCCAAATATAATTCTTGCAAAAAACGAAGCAAATTGCCCCATAATTCGCCATTATAATGATTATATCACATATATTCCCCGTTGTAAAGATTTTTTTGTGAGTGTGTTCACAAAAAATACACGGTTTGTACATTAAGTTAAAAATACAGCCTTAAATAAATCCAACAGAAAAAAGCACCTCTTGCGAAGTGCTTTTTTCTGTGACGTGTGGCCGATTTAGATGCAAAACCGTGTGTAGCTGATTTAGATGCACGACTTTTTGCGTGAGGGCAGACTAATCCCTTGGCGATGATGGGAGTTAAAAGTATCCGCGGCCTGCCGGACTTTTAACGCCATGCTTGCAACGACAACCTATGTAATTACACTTTGAATTTCTTATCTATCTGAATAGTGTTGTCCTTTTCAACAAAATATCCATCAAAATCGTTTTTCTTGCTCCAGCCTCTAATCTTGAAGTGATCGACTATTTGAAACAACTTTGTTATACCGTAATAGCCTGTATCTTGTTCTAAATAATCATACGATAAATCGTTCAATTCTTGTACGCTGATTTGCCCACCAAATCGCCGGTCGTCACCACTAAAATATTCTATGGAGAAAACATCTTCGTTTAAAATAGAATCTATCCATTCTTTTGCACTTTCTTCATCAGTTAGATGAATGTGCTGAAATGAAAATGAAAGCATATATGGCGAGAAGTCATCCGCTTTATCGTATTCAATGTATAGATGATCTTCGCTATTGGGGTTGTAGATAATTGCAGATTCCAAATCATCGGAAATGTCAACGCGATACTTTGAAGTGTAGGATGCGAGGAAAGATAAGTTTTGGGGAGATTTCATTGCAAACTTGCGAACATGACCGTCTATATCAGATAAAAAATCCGAAAGATCATATCCGTACGTTTTTGCCATCTTGATTGCCAACAATCTGATCTTTGCAAATTTATCACGACGGAACAATTCAAATAATTCTTTTGATTTAGAGGGGAGATATTTGTTAGCAAGTATTTCTCCAATAAATTCCTTTTGAGAGCATTGTTCAACCTTTGAGAAAAGTGCCGTCAGTTTTGTGTAATTCTCTTCGCAAATGTCAAGTGTATTCAATGCGCGTACGGCTGTGTAGAGGTTTGGTAAATGCTTGGTAACAGCGGAAAGCAACAGCGAATCGGAAATT